>DASUYM010000334.1:0-23831 GCA_036377435.1 Propionibacteriaceae bacterium | reverse complement strand
GGCCGCCGCGGCGCTTGGCGCTCTGCTCGCGTTGATCGCGGGGGTGGGCAGAACCGCGCTGGCGATGGCCCGCCACGATGATCTTCCACGCTGGTTGGCCGCGGTACATGAACGTCATCAGGTGCCGCATCATGCCGAAGTCAGCGTGGCGGGGTTGGTGTGTGTCTTGATCCTGGTGACGGACCTGCCGAGCGCGATCGGCTTCTCCTCGTTCGGGGTCCTGCTGTATTACCTGATCGCCAACATGGCCGCATACACGCAATCCAGCGACCAGCGCCGATTTCCCCGCATCCTGCAGATCATCGGGATGGTGGGATGCGCGACTCTAGTGCTGACGTTGCCATTGAGCGCTGTGCTCAGTGGAACCTTGGTCTTCGCGCTCGGGATCCTCTATCGAGCCGTCCGGGTGCGCCTCCGCCCCCGCGACGAGTCCTGAATCGGTGGGCATCAGTTGTTCTGAGGAAGTCCAGTCGTCCAATGACGGCCTCGGTCGGGTCCGATGGCGGCCAGCACATCGGCGAGCAGGTCCTCGTCGATCGGTTCCTCTGCGGCCGCTACCGCGGAGTCGAGGTGCCGCTGCTTGGCAGTCCCGATCAAGGTCGTGGCGCAGCCCGAGCGCTGGATGGAGTACTGGTTGGCCAGAAACTCACGTCGGCGCCGCGACGCTGGCACGCCTCGACAGCGCGGCGAGCCGCCGCACAGATCTCCTCACCCACTAACGTGGCGATATGCGGAGGCGGCCCGGCTTCGGTGAGCATACCCAGCGCGACAGCCGCGGCGTTGATCACGCCGACACCTCGCTCCTCAGCCAGTGGGAGGAGGAGCGTGTCCAGGCAGGCGTCTAGCAACGTGCAGTGCGCGTAGCTGAGGGTGACATCAAGGTCGCACTCTGTCATCACCCTTCGGGTCATGGCCGTCGGGTATCCCGTCATGCCAATGAAACGGCACATGCCGGCATCACGCAGCCGAACCAATTCCGCATATCCCTCGCCGATCGGTCCTTCCAGGTCGACGAACTCGACGTCATGGAGCTGAAAGATGTCGACGTAATCGGTGCCCAGCAGCCGGAGGCTCTCCTCAAAGCCGCGCCGGATTCGCTGCGCGGAGAAGTCAAACTCCTCAGGTCCGTACCGACCGGCTTTGGTGCCGACGATGATCTCGTGGCGGCGTCCGCTCAGCACTTTGCCCAGTCGCCTCTCGGCCAGCCCCGCGCCGTAAAACGGGCTGCTGTCGAAGACAGTTGATACCGGCGTCCAGGGCTCGGTACGCCGACTGCAGCGCTGCGTCCTCGTCATTTGCGCCGAACATGTCACCCAGCGGGGCAGTGCCATACCCGACAACCGACACTCTCAGACCAGTGCGGCCCAACTCGCAATACTCCATCGTGACCCCTTGGGTTGTCTTCACAGGTCGCTCCGCTGACACTCTCATGTCGGATTCTCCGATACTGAAGCGGCGCGGCCGGCCAGCCATTAACCTCACCTCGTGCGCATCGCGGTCACTGGTTCAATAGCGATGGACCATTTGATGAGGTTTTCCGGCCAGTTCGCGGAGTCGCTGCTGACCGAGCAACTGGATCGGGTGTCGCTGTCGTTCCTGGTGGAGGATCTGCAGATCCGGCGTGGTGGTATTGCCCCGAACATCTGCTTCGGACTCGCGGCCTGCGGGTTGGACCCACTTCTTGTTGGTTCGGTCGGCGAGGACTTCGGCGACTACCGCGCTTGGCTGGACCGGCACGGGGTGCAGACGTGGGCCGTGCGGGTGTCGGAAACCCAGCACACCGCTCGATTCATCTGTACGACCGATTCCGTCAATGCGCAAATCGGCTCCTTCTACACCGGTGCGATGGCCGAGGCGCGCCAAATCGAGCTGCAGCCGATTGCTGAGCGGGCCGGCGGCCTCGACCTAGTGGTGATCTCACCGAACGATCCGGAAGCCATGCAGCGGCACGCTGACGAATGCCGCAGCCGGCGATTTGACTTTGTCGCCGACCCTTCCCAGCAAATGGCCTGGATGGACGGCACACAGATCAAACGGCTCATCGATGGGGCGAGGTACCTGTTCTCCAACGACTACGAGGACGGCCTGATCACACAGAAGACCGGCTGGTCGCACGAGGAAATACTGGAGAGGGTCGGCGTTCGGGTGATCACCCGAGGCGCCAAGGGGTCCAGTGTCGAGATCGCGGGTGAACCTCGGCTGGACATACCTGTTGCGCGGGAGGTGGCGCGGGTCGACCCGACAGGCGTTGGCGACGCGTACCGCGCAGGATTCCTTGCCGGCCTCGCTTGGAAGGTGGCGCTGGAACGCTGTGCGCAGCTCGGCTCACTGCTGGCGAGCTATGCGATCGAAGTGGTCGGGACACAGGAGTACCGCTTCGGCGAGACGTTCCTGACTCGCTTCGAGGATGCCTACGGCACGGAGGCCGCCTCCGATATCGCCCCGCATCTCGGCAATCTCCGGCTGTAAGCTTTCGGGCCCTGGGTAATAGGGTCGGCACGTGCCGAACAGCTTGCTCATCGTCCATGTAGACATTGCGGTCGTGCCCGAACAGCTGGACGCCTTCCTGGCCGCGACCGAGGAGAATGCCGCAGCGAGTCGCAACGAGCGGGGCATCGTACGATTCGACGCTCTGAGCGATCGCGCCGATCCCACTCACGTCGTACTGGTCGAGATCTATCGAGACGAGGTGGCTGCCGCAGCGCATAAGGACACCGGGCATTATCAGCGGTGGCGCGACACCGTGGCGCCCATGATGGCGCGACCTCGTGAGGCCACTCGGTACGTCAACATCTCTCCCGACGACGCGGACTGGTAGCGAGGTGGTTCGCTTCGATCTCGCAGTCCCGGCCGACGTACGCTTCGGCGCCGGCAGAGTGAGCGAGGTGCCGGACGCACTGGCCGGCCTCGGGGCCAGCCGAGTCCTGGTGGTCACCGGCCGCACGACATCCCGAGCGGATGCCATCCGGTCGGCACTGACCGAGGCCGACATCTCAAGCGTGGTCTTCGGGGTCGCGGCTGAGCCATCGATCGGGCGGGTGCGGGCCGCGGTAGCGCTGCTAGCCGAAGCCGGCTGCGATGCCGTCCTTGGATTCGGCGGCGGTAGCGCGCTGGATGTCGCCAAGGCTGCGGCCATCCTCGGAATCTCGGGCACCGACCCTCTGGACCACCTGGAGGTGATCGGTGCCGGCCGCCCGATCGACCTGCCGGGGCTGCCGTGCGTCGCCGTGCCCACCACCGCGGGGACAGGTTCGGAGGTGACCCGCAACTCGGTGCTCTCCGGCAGCGGTGTCAAGGCGAGTCTTCGCAGCCCGCTGCTGCTGCCAAAGGTCGCCGTGGTGGACCCTGATCTGCTCGTCGGCGTCCCGCCGCGGACCATCGCGACCAGCGGGATGGATGCGCTCTCCCAGCTCATCGAGCCCTTGCTGTCACAGCGCGCCAACCCGTTCACCGATGCGCTCGCCCGGGACGGTATCCGCCGCTCAGCCCGATCACTGCGCCGGGCGTACGAGGAGGGAATGGAGGATCCGGGGGTACGCGAAGACCTTGCGCTTGCCAGCCTGTTCAGCGGGATGTGCCTTGCCAACTCCGGGCTGGGCGCGGTCCATGGCCTCGCGGCCGCGGCCGGCGCCCGGCTGTCCGCGCCGCACGGTGCAGTCTGCGCCGCTGTGCTCGCGGCGGCAGTAGAGGTCAACCTGCGGGCGCTGCGCGAGCGAGCACCCGAGCATCCCGCGCTGCCGCGGTTGAGCGAGGTGGCGACGCTGCTGACTGGCCAGCCGGACGCATCGCCCGAAGACGCAATCGCTTGGCTGCGTGAGCTCACAGCCGCGCTGTCGATCCCTGGGCTGGCAAGCTATGGGCTCGACCAGGCCGTAATTGACGCTGTCGTCACAGCCGCTCAGAGGGCTAGCAGCATGCGAGGCAATCCCATTGAGCTGAGTGATGAAGAAGTCAGCGAGATCGTGGCTCGTTCGTCATGAGCGCGCTGCGGTCGACCCACGAGTCACCCACGTAGTAAAAAGAAGCGATGAGCCAGGAAGGTGTGCCTCCGGGAGGACTCATTCCGCAGCCGGGCGGCCCTATCCCCGCCCCGCGACCCCCGGCGGGCGAGCCAGTCCGCGCGAGTCGACGTGACGGACCACGTACTCCGACCTACGAGGGGTCAGGTCTACCGTTCGGCGGGAGTTACCCAACGCGAGAGGAAAGCTGGGCAGCTATGTCGGCGAAAATCCGGGATCGACTGTCTGAGCTGGCGGGCGATGGGCTCGCGTGGTTCGCGGAGCACGATCCCTCTGCAAGTGAGAATCGACCGCGCGCAGTGGTCCTTGGCACCCGGGCACTATGTATCGCCGAACCGAGGATCGACTCCACGGGACGCCCGGTGTACGCGCTGAATCGCTACGAGTTCGCGCCAGGCTCGCACAAGAAAGTTCCTGTCGAGCACCGGCCCGGTCCAAACGACGGGGCGGCACGCCGGGTCGCATCCCAGCCGGGCCCATCTTTGCCGCAGCCCAAGAGTGATCTCGGCCTGTCGCCGCACGACGCGGGGCAGCTCGGAAACCTTCCGCCGAAGGCGCAAGAACTCCTACAAGCACCTTTTAACTCCAAAGACCCGGTACAACGCTGTGAGTATTGGTACAGGGGCACCCCGCACCGCCTCGACAAGTACATGTTCGTGCTAGCAGGGCGCCACTTCGTGACTGTCGCCATCGGCACCCAGCAGGTGCCGGTCGGTCACACTGTCGCCACTGCCCATTGGAAACTGACCTGCCACCGTTTTGCAGTGGACCGCGTCGTCGGTTCGTGACATGGCCACGAACTTCTCCCACCTGGGAGGGCTTAGTGCCTACGAAGTCCTGGGCGTCGAGCCGACTGCCACGACGCAGGAGATTGAAGCGGCTTATCGGGCGGCTATTAAGCGCCAGCATTCCGACACAGGAGGCGTGACTCGCATTGCGCAGCTGGTCAACGACGCGCGTGATGCCCTGGTCAAGGATCGCGCATCCTACGATGTCTGGCTACGAGATCAGGCTCGGCCGCGAGTAGCAGAGGCTGCACCGGATCCGGGACCGGCGGCCCCCGCATCCGACTCGTCGCGGTCTGCCTCGGCCGGTACCGACGACGAGGCTGACGACGTCTGGGACCCCTGGGAGACTGCTGACTCAGCGACTCCTGAACCCCCGCCCCCGCAGGAACAGCAGTTTGCCGAGGAAGGTCCGACCGAGTACCCGGCGGGGGAGCCGCTGAGCAGCGGCTGGGTCGTGGCCATTGTGGTCGGCGGCATGAGCCTCCTGGTCCTTGTGTCTTTAGCGATAGCCATTCCCTTGGGCGTTTTCAGCGAGCCGTCCGCGAAAATGTCCGCAGCCAATCCAACCGTGATGAAGCAGGGTCAGGTGGTTGTCAATCCAGGCACGAAGGTCGTTCTCGATGCCGAAGGCACGTCGTTTGCGTCAACCGACGACCACGCGTCACTTGTCGGGACGGAGTCCGGTCTCCTTTTCGTTGACGGAACGTCGTATGTCACTGTCGCCCAGCAAGCGCCGGAGCGCTATGACACATGCTCGGCCTTGGACTACCCAGAACCAACGGACAGGCCGATCGCCTGGAATCGGCTGACCATCGGCTCGATGCTGTGTGTTAGCGCCACGTACGTGGAGACAACGAAGAGTTTGATCACCGTCGTTGATCGTTCCGGCCGCTCCGCAACGCTCAAGATCATTACCTGGAACGACTGAGCAGTCAGTTCGACCAGTTCGCGGTGACACGCACACCAGCTAGTGTGCGGCTCAGACAGCTGTGGCCTGTCTGGGTGGTGATCGTGATGGTGCCGGGGGGTGGCCGTCCGGCTCGCTTGAGACCGCTTCGACGCGCCAGCCTGGCATTTCTCGGGCGTAGTTGCCGCGTTCGCAGGAGCGGCTGTTGATGTAGATGGTCATACTCTCGTCGGGGGGTGTAGCGCGCCGCTAGGCGTGAGAGGCCTTGCTGCGGCGGCGATACCACTGCCATCCCACGGTGACCAGCAGCGCTCCGACCAACGACCCGATGATGCCGCTGGGCCGGAACTGCAGCCCGTCACCCGACAGCAAGCTGATCACGAGCCCGCCGACGAAGGACCCGACGAGTCCGGCCACCAACGCCAGCGTCCAGTCAACCCCCTTGGCCGACTTGCCCAAGATCAACTGTGCGCCGGCACCCACCAGCATGCCGAACAGAATGAGCCCGAGGATAAGCATGAGCGGCAGCATAGACGAGCGCGTCACTGATGAAGGCGGATCGGTCAGATCTCAAGGACACCGGCCGCAAGATAGCCTCCGTATCGCTGGTGTGCGGTTACCCCATCGGTCAACCGGTCTGCAGTGCGTCGACAGGCGGGAAGCTCGGTCGCCGGGTGCTCGGCCGGTCGAGGTAGAACAATGCCGTCGAGGCGATGTCGTCGTGCAGCGGGCGGTATCGGCGACCGGATTGCCAGCCGAGGGCCTGGATCTCGACCCGCAGGTCGTTGGCGAAATGGATGGGGTCGAGGACATGCCAGCGGTACAGGCCGAAGCGCTGCTGGCTCTGGTAGAGGCCGTCCGGCCGGATCACCTGTGGCACGCCAAGGTACGGCGTGGTGTATTCGGTGTAGCCCCTGCCGGGAACGTCGAAATTCCAGGCGCCGCCAAAGTAGTCCTCGGTGCCGGTGCCGCAGATCGTCGGGTAGTCGTCGTCGCCGTCGAGGTAGACCTTGAACTCGCCCTCGCCCCACCAGCCGGGTGCGTTGACGCCCCAGGCGAGATAAGTGCCGACGTAGTGGCCATGACCTGCGACGCCGTCGAGGAGGAGGTGAGTATTACCCGCCGGAAGCGGGTTCTCGCGGCGGAACTGGGCATGGAGGTAGCCGAGCCCGCCGACGTCGACATCGGTTTCGTAGGTCACCGAGTAGTACAGCTGTGCGTCGGCATCGCCGAGGTTCTCCACGGTAATCCGGGCCCCGCTCTGGAAGGGCATCGGCCAATAGGAGTTGAAGCCGCCGTTCGGGTTGACCGCGATCATGCTGGAGCTGACCTGAGCGAACCGGCCCCAGCCGCTCGTGAAGAAGTCGCCGAGCGGGACCTCGACAGCCGGCTCGGGCGCCTGGTCCCAGTAGGCCCGTAGCACCAAGACCCGCCAGTGGTCGGAGTGCGTGGTGAGCCAGATGTGGGTGATCGTGCCCGGACCGTCGATCGTGGCCATCGGAAAGGTGGTGCCGGAGCCGATGATCACCGACGGGGACATCTTCCAGCCGAGTCCGAGGTCGCGGGCCGCGTACGCTCCCGTGCCCTGAGTGGCGCGGCCGCCGCCGCCCTTGGCGCCGTCTGGGTTTTCGGAGCTGATCGATCGGGTCGCGACGTTGCGCAGCCGGGCTATGTCCCGGGCATCAAACGGCATGCGAGCCTCCCCCTGTTGTCAATCCCGGCGTACGCCTTCCCCTGGTCCTGGCTGCGCCCTCGGGGAGCCGCCCAGGTGTCGGTTCAGCGTATCGAGGGCGAGCTCAACGACGCGGTCCAAGGTGCCCGGCTCCTCGAACAGGTGGGTTGCGCCCGGCACAACGGCGATCTCTACCTGCCCGCTCAATTGCGCGGCTGCGGCCTTGTTCAAAGCCAGCACCTCGACGTCCCGACCACCGACGATGAGCAGTGTCGGCGCACGGACCTGCTCGAGGGCGGCTCCGGCGAGATCCGGCCGCCCCCCTCGAGAAATCACCAGCCGAACATGATCGGGAACCTCCGCAGCGGCCATGAGCGCAGCCGCTGCCCCTGTGCTTGCGCCGAACAGCGCCACCGGCAGCTGGCCGCTATTAGGCCGATCCCTCAGCCACCGAATGGCCCCGACGAGCCGTGACGCCAAACGCGGGATATCAAACCGGAACTTCCGCGTCCGGTCGTCGATGTGCTCCTCCTCGCTAGTGAGCAAATCCATCAATAGCGTCGCGTAACCCGCCGCCTGCAACCGTGCCGCGACCATGCGGTTCCGCGGGCTGTGTCGACTGCTGCCGCTGCCATGAGCGAAGACCACCACACCGGCCGCACCCGGAGGCTCGACCAAGTCTCCGTCCAAGATCACTCCGCCCGCAGGGATCTGAACCCCACTCTCAAGATCACCGCCCATGACTCAAGTGTCCCTCCAATGGGTCGCGGAGCTCTATTGGCGTTTGCGCCTGTGCACGCGCGCGGCGGGCAAGCTGGCGCGCCCGACGTAACGGCTCAGGTGTTCGACGCCGCCTGGTAAGAAAAGTCACTACCCGTATCGCGGTGGCCAAATCGATCCGCCAGCCCGGATGCACCGCTAAGGGCCGGACACCTGGTTGAGTCCGCAACCAGCAGCCAACCACCAAGTCGTCGATCCGAAGTGGACTTGTGGCAGCACGCTGATCACTCGGCCATTCGCCGGATGCAACCAGCGGCCGGTGTGTCACTCCGATTGTTGGGATGTCGAGCTCGACGCCTAGATGCAGCGCCAGCCCAGCTCTGCGCGGATGATCACGGGCCGTAGCATCGAGCAGCAGCACGTGAGGACGGTCGGATGACGCACGGACGGCCTGCTCCATCAAGGGGCCGAGCCGCAAGGCCATCAAGCCGGGCACGTACGAAGCGCCCGCAGTGCCGCTGATCACCTGCCGTTCGAGTACCCGGCCACTCCGCATGATCACTGCGGCCGACCACGCCGGATCATGATCAGTCCCGGGACCGACGAGCCCGCGCGGAAAGCACACCCAGCAGCCGCCGATGATTGCGGTGGTGGGATCGAGGGGCCGCAGCTCCGGTGCCGTATTGGCCAGCTCTCGCTGCCTGGCGATCAGCGAGTCAGCATCAGAAGGCCACACCCGCCATCCTCGCCTACCCCCAAGCGACTCGCTACAGGCAGCAGTGGATTCTACTGTCGCGCCATGGCAACGCGAAGCCGTTCCTCGGGGTCGATGAGGTGGTCATGATCATCCTTGCCCAGGTCGATCTGCACCCAGTTGATCTTGCCCGTGAACCGGCTGTCGCGCGCGGTGTAGTCCGACGTGACCGTGGTGCCGGACTCGTAGCCGACGTCGGTCGTCTCGTCGGCGGACCCCCCCGCGAGCCGATCCGCGGTCGGCGTACGACACGGACCACCGAACGTGCTCGCCGCGCCGAAGCCAACATCATCAAGCAGAATGATCAAAACGTTTGGTGCACCTTCAGGTGGAACCAGAGGCTCGATCGGGGGGTATGCGGTATCCGGGTCTTTGGCGTCATACGCGGTCAGACCGGACAATGGCCGGTAGGGAATGGGCAACATCGTGCGGGCATGTCGATCGGGATTCACGGTTTCTCCAGAGCGTGGCCTTTCGGGTGCCATGCGGGGCCGCGGCTACGCCTCACCCGAACCGGGTGAGATCTGCTCAATCTCAATCACTGTCCAGGAGACAGGCGGTAGCGCGATCGTCGCGTAGCCGTCGGAGAAGCTGAGCGACTCGTTGGAGTGAGGGGCGACCCGCTCTGGATCCGCCAGGGTGTTGGCAGCGTACACATCGTCGTGGCTGAGCGTCGTAGCGCTGCCCTTCGTGTTGCCGGTCAGCCCGGGCAACTCGACCGTGAGCTCGGTCGTCTCGGTCAGGCTCCGGTTCACGGCGAAGATGCTTGTACGGCCCGATGGGCCGTCGCGCGTCGCAGCTGCGTCAACCACGGGCACCGATCCGTAGGTCGCCGTGTCGTAGTCGTCGCAGCTGAGCTGAGGTTGGAGTGACTCCCCGCGCGCAAGCCGGGACGTCAGCGCAAATGGGAAGAAGATCGTCTGGCGCCAGGCGATTCCCCCGGGTTCGGTCATGATCGGCGCAATGACGTTGACCAGCTGGGCCATGCAGGCGCATTTCACCCGATCGGCGTGTCGGAGCAGTGAGATCAACAGGTTCCCCACCACCACGGCGTCGGCCACCGAGTAGCTGTCCTCGAGCAGCCGCGGTGCGACGGGCCAGTTGTCGACGCCGTTGATCTTGTCGACTTTCTCGAACCGGCTCTGGTACCACACGTTCCATTCGTCGAACGAAATATTGATGGTCTTGTCGCTGCCGCGGACGGCCTTAACATGATCAGCGGTGGCTATCACCGAGTCGATGAACTGATCCATGTCAACCGCCGATGCGAGGAAACTGCCCAAGTCGCCATCCTGCTCCTCGTAGTAGGCGTGGCAGGAGATGTAGTCAACGTCGTCGTAGCTGTGGCTCAGCACAACCCGTTCCCACGCTCCGAAGGAGGGCATGTGCGCATTTGACGAGCCGCACACCACCAGCTCGAGCGACGGGTCGAACGCTCTCATCGCCTTGGCGGTCCGCGACGCAAGCTTGCCGTAATCGTCGGCCGATCGGTGACCGATCTGCCACGGCCCGTCCATCTCGTTACCCAGACACCACATCTTGATCCCGAGGGGGTCGACCCGACCGTTCCTGACGCGCTCATGCGCGAGTGCCGTTCCGCCCCGAAAGTTGCAGTACTCCAGAAGTCTGAGCGCAGCGTCGATGCCTCGGGTGCCCAGGTTCACCGCCAGCATCAGCTCGCTGTCCACCGATTCCACCCAGCCGGCGAACTCGTGCAGCCCGACCTCGTTGGTCTCGATCGAGTGCCAGGCGAGGTCGAGTCGTCGGGGACGCTCCGAGACCGGACCCACGCCGTCCTCCCAGTTGTACGCGGAGACGAAGTTGCCGCCGGGGTAGCGGATGACGCCGACGCCCAACTCGGTGACGAGGCCGATCACATCCGTACGGAACCCCTGCTCATTAGCGCTCGGGTGGGACGGCTCGTAGATGCCGTTCATTACCGCTCGCCCGAGGTGCTCGACAAACGAGCCGAACAGACGGCGGTTGACTGGACCGACGGTTCGCCGAGGGTCGAGCGCCATGCGGGCTACAGCCATGAGCGGTCCTTGTCGTCACGATGTCGGCTCAGCTCGGGGTGAGGACCACCTTGCCGATGTTGCGACGCTCAGCGAGGAATCGGTGAGCGTCGCCTGCGCGTTCGAAGGGGAAGACCTTTGCGACCAGAGGCGCCAGGCGGCCCGCTCCCAGATCTGCAAGGAGCGGTACGGTGATCCTGTCCATGCCGCCCTCCCGCCGCCACCAGCTCAGCAGGTTGAGACCGAAGACGCCACGATTCTGGTTCAACATCCGGCCCGCGTGCCACCAAGGCATGGTCGAAGTCGGTAAGCGGAGCACACTGCTCACGGCAGCGCGCACATTGAGGCCGTTTTCGTTGAGAGCGTCCGACAGGTTGTACATGATCAGCCGGCCACCAGGCCGAAGGATCCGGTAGTCCTTGCGGAACGAGGTCGGCCCCAAGGCGTCCATCACGATGTCGACACCTTCACCGTCGGTGAGCCGACGGACTTCGGCCTTGAAGTCTTGGGTGTGGTAGTCGATGGGATGATTCACCCCTTGAGCCTGGATGGCCGGATGCTTGGCCGCCGATGCCGTGGCGAAGATCTCCGCGCCGGCGTTACGAGCGATCTGAGTCGCGGCGATCCCAACGCCACCGGCGGCTGAGTGGATCAATACCCGGTTCTGCGCGCGGAGGCCGCCCATGATGATCAGCGCGGCGTACCCCGTGCCATAGCTCACAGGGAACGCCGCACCTTCCTCGAAGCTGAGGTTGTCTGGCATCGGCATGACATCTCTGGCCTGAGCGGTAGCCAGCTCGGCCTGACCCCCGAATTGGGTCCCGGCCATCACCCGCTGCCCGACGACGAAACCGCTGACACCGGCGCCGACGGTCTCGACTTCGCCGGCGATCTCATAGCCCAGGACGCATGGCCTCTTCGGCGTGGCGGGGTAAAAGCCCACCCGCGCCATGGTGTCGGCGAAGTTGAGCCCTGCCGCCCGAACCGCTATCCGGACCTCGCCCTCTCCCACTGCCGGCTCGGGCCATTCCTGGACCTCCATTACCTCCGGACCTCCGGTCCGGGTCAAGACGACCGCCTTCATGACCCGAAACTTACGCGGCTCCCGCACCATTCGCCGCCGCGGTCCCGCTCGTAGCACCGCCCGCTTGACGGCTGCGAGCTCCGTGATTGGCTTGATGCGTCAAGCCATAGGCGGACGCCTCAACCTCGGGGGATCGATATGGGACGCGATGAGGGCGCCTTGGATCGCCGCACGCTCCTCGCCGGCGCACTCGGAACGGTCGGGGTGGTGATCACCGGATGTAGCGCGCCGCCCGAGCTCAATGGCCCGAACGCCGAGCTGGCCAGGAGCAGCACGCCAGGTCTTGAACCCAGTACGACAAATCCGAGCCCTGCGGCCACTGAACCGGCCAGCGCGCGCGAGATCATCAAGCGCGCGACCGTTCCGGTGCTGTGCTATCACCAGCTGCGCAACTGGCAGAGCGGCGACAGCCAGTACAACCGGCTCAACCTGATCTGCCCACCGAAATACTTTCGGGCTCACCTTGACGCGCTGGCCGAGGACGGCTGGACCACGATCAGTCCCGCCCACTACCTACGCCACGTCACGACCGGCGCAGCGCTACCGCGTAAGCCGGTCATGCTGAGCTTCGACGACGGGAGCGCCGGCCAAGCTCACGAAGGCCTGGCACAGCTGGCCAAGCGGGGCATGACAGGCACCTTCTTCGTCATGACAGTCGTACTGGGCAAGCCCAGGTGGATGAGCATCCGAGATATCCGTCGGCTGGCCGACGCCGGCATGACCATCGGTTCCCACACCTGGGACCACCGGGCAGTCAGCGACCTCGCCGGCCGTGCCTGGAAGGTTCAGCTTGAGCAGAGCCGCGAAACGCTGCGCAAAGCCAGCGGGCAGTCGGTCGAGCACTTCGCCTACCCGTACGGGATGGTCAGCGCCGACGCGTACCCGCATCTGAGAAAGGCCGGATACAAGACCGCATTTCAGCTGGAGGCCAAAAAGCTCAGTACCGCGGCGCCGCTGTACACGCTGCGCCGCTCGATCGCCGTCTCCACCTGGAGCGGCGCCAAACTGATTCAGCACCTGAAAAAGCGCCACCCCTAAACGGCCGGCAACCCTCTCCGTTGTGGCGAGAGAACCGCCTCGCTAACGAGGTTTCGCCCGTTAGCGTTCACAGGTCTTGGCATCGGCTGGCTCTTACATGATGCAGCCAAGGCACTGCGAGAGATGGAATCCATGTTGGCGCTCATCGCGTGATCAGAACGATGCTCAGATCAGCCAAGGAGGGCTTGCCTACATGACAAGACGCTGCGAAGAGAGCTCAAGCCTTGTGCCGGCGCTGATGTGTTCAGGCTGACCCAAGCAGAATTCGACACCGCGTGGACTGACCGACTCCAGACGGACTCAACTCCTGGGTATAGCGCATATGGCCTGGCCAGAGGCCAGTTTTTGGTTTGTGGCAGGTGTTGGATTCGAACCAATCCGGGGGGTCCCTGACTAGCGGCGATACCGCCCAAACCGCAGATGACTAGGCAAATCACTGCTCAACGCTACTCATTGTTACCCGCGAGTTTTCAACGAGTGACGGCCTGTAGACGGCCTGGCAGTTGATCAAGAGCTGCTTATCAGGCTTAAGGTGCGGGATGCGGCAATGTGAACCAACCGCGCCAGAGTGACCGCCGATCCCAACAACCTCGAGCATTAAGGTTCGGTGCATACTGCGGCCGAATATCCGATAGCCGCCCAAGCAAGTGTGGCTCAGGAGACTCGAACCTGACCTCTTCCATGCCATCGACAGTCGGCCTGTGTGGTGGAGCGGCCCTGAGGCTGGCGAGTGGTCACCCGCGTGCTCTGTTGACCGCGACTGTGCGAGCGGATTGGTAAACAGTTTGGTAATCAGCGTCGTCGTCAAGCTGACCTTCTCGTTGCGAAGGATTCGCCCGGTGCGCGACACGCTGATCGCTACGGTGCCTCCGGTGCACTTTATGCATTGTGATCATGGTCAGGTGGCGCCGGGGCACACGGGGCACACCCACGCGTCGGCGACTACACCCCAAGACCAGCGCAACAGACTGAGAGATCGCCGAACTGGACCGGCCACACCGAAGTGAGGCAATCCGGCGTCAACCCGGTGGGACGCGTTCATGCCCTTGCGTGAAAGGCAGTTGCAGAAATTCTATTCAGGCTTGCGCGCCCCGGTCGTCAGGCGGCTGGCACCAATGTCGGCACCAGCCGGGCCCGCGGTGTCCGCTGACGCAAGCGGCGTTTGGCCGCGTTGGGTGCAGCCACGCTTTGGAACAGGGCCCGGCAGGTGTGCGCAGGGCCATCGACCAGCGCGGATGCCTGCGGCGCTGGGATGTTGCCGCTGGCTGGGTCTGCGGGCTCGCCCTTGATGTGGCTTGGCCGCCGCAGATCTTGCGGTGTGGCCGGCAGGCGCGGTGCGTCTGCAGCTCATCGAGCGCGCAGACTACGTACCGGCTGGCCCAGATCCCGGTCCCAGGTATTGCCGGCCAGTTGTGCCATCTTCTTCGCGAACGGGATGCCGCCGGGTTCGTCGCGCAACGGTTACGCTGTGCCTGCGGGCTCGCCCAGCGTCGAGAGAAAAACCCGCACCCGCTGATCCGGGGTCAAGATCACCGCCCCGGGGTTCGCGCAGGGATTCCCTTCCTGGCGAGGCATCACGCCTCCTGTTTCGGGCTCCCCCATGTCCCAGCCTGCTCGCCGTCGAACGCGGCAATGGAACGAGGTGATAATATCCGGCCGACGCCAGCGATTGGCCAGCTGAGGCGGTCTGTTGGCTCTTTCTGGCCACATCGAAGATGACCACGGTCCTTATCACGCAGTGCCTCCAGCGCGATTTCGTCGACCCCATCGGCCCACACGATCCCCTGCCCAACCTGCTGCACGTCGGCTACGCCGAAGCGGCCCGCCTGCTCGGGCCTGAGCCGCCGGCGGGGCCCCTGGCGCAGCTGATCAACTGGGCCCGCAGCCTGGCCGCCGACGCCATCGACCTCATCCACATTCGCGACTGGCACGACCCCCGCGACCCCGCCCAGCGCGAGCACCTGCAGCGGTTCGGCGCGCATTGCCTCCAAGGCTCCACCGGGGCGCGGCTGGTCCTGGGCATGGACGAGCGGGCCGCGGCGGCCGCCAACGAGCGGATCGTCAACTCGCTGACGCTAAACGACCTCGAGGGAACCGATCTAGCCCAACAGCTCGAGCGGATCCGTCACGCCCACGGCGATGACCCGCTGCGCGTGGGCGTGGTCGGGGTGTGGACCGAGGCCAAGGTGAGCTTCCTGCTCTATGACCTGAAGACCAGGCTCGGCATCGATGAGTTGGCGACCTGCAGCGCCCTGACCGCAAGCGCCTCGCGCGCCCAGCACTTCAACGCCCTGGCCCAGCTCGAGAAGCTCCTCGGCGTGCGCTGCTTCGACTCCCCGGCTGAGTTCGCCGACTGGCTCCATCCCGGGGCAGAGCTCGCACTTCCGCATCAGCCGGCTGGCTTCGAGCCCCGGATCAGGGACGCCCGCGCCGGAGCGGCCCTCGGGCCCAGGGACCGCGCCATCATCGCCCACCTTTTCCGGGACAGCACGCAGGTGGACCTGGAGCCGATTTCGGGCGGCTACTCAGAGGCCCTCGTGTGGCGGGCGACGAGTCAGGACGCGCTAGGCCACCGCCAGGCACCGGCCGTGGTCAAGCTAGGCCCGAACCGCACCATCGCCCAAGAGCGGGCCGCTTTCGAGCAAGTCGAGGGCGTGCTCGGCAACAACGCCCCCCGCGTCCGCGGCTTCGCCGACCTGGGCGACCGCGCCGGCCTCAAGTACGCTTACGCCGCCATGGGCCAGGGCCAGGTCCAGACGCTGCAGGCGATGTTCGCCGCCGATGCGACAACGCGCCGCATCATCTCCGTCGTGCGGAGCGCTTTTGAAGAAGTCCTCGGCCCGCTCTACGCCGCGGCCCGCTACGAACGCATGCCGCTTTTGGAGCACTACCAGTTCTCTCCCGAACTTGGGCCGGCGGTCCGCAACAGTGTCGCCGGCGTCGCTGCTGACTCCCGCCAGAAGGTGCTCGACTTCCCCGGAGGGATGTCGTTGCCCAATGTCTGTGAGTTCTACGCTGACTTCCTGGCCCACCACCGGCTGCCGGCGCACGACTACCACTACGTGGCCTACGTGCACGGCGACCTCAACGCCGCCAACATCCTGGTCGACGCCCACCACAACGTCTGGGTCATCGACTTCTTCCAGGCCGGACCCGGGCACGTGCTGAAGGATTTGGCCAAGTTTGAGAACGACCTGCTCTACCTGCTCACACCCATCGAGGACGCCTCCCAACTCCTGGAGGCCCTCGCCATCACCCGCGCCCTGCGCTCGGTCGCCGACCTCCAGGCCGACCTCCCCGGCCGCCTCGACGAGCTGCGCTCTGCCCAGTTCGTCCGGGCGTGGAACGTGCTCCAGGTGCTCCGCGAAATCGGCGGCCAACTCTGCCATGAGGACCGTCACCCCTTACAACTCCAGGTAGCGCTGTTGCGTTACGCAGTCCACACGCTCAGCTTCCCTGAGCCGTCCCCGCTTCAGAAGCAGTCGGCGCTGGCGGCTGCGTGCTCGCTCGCCGACCAGATCACCCACACCGTCCAAGCCGAGCTGGTCCTGCGGGTCGACTGGATCGAACCCGATCTCATCGGGACGGGCCGGCTCGGTATCACCCCGTGCCCCGGGCGGCTGGATCAGGGCCGCGACCTGGCCCAGGACCTGGCCCAGCTTCGCTCCCAGGGGGCCACCCGGCTCCTGTGCCTGCTGACCGACTCCGAGCTCCACTGGGCGGGCGTACCCGACCTCGGCCGCCGAGCCCAGGCCGCCGGGCTCACCTACCACCGTCTCCCGGTCCCCGACCAGGGCACACCCGATATCGCCGACGCCATTGACCTCGCGCGATGGTGCTGCGAGGCGGCCGAGCGAGGCGAGGCAGTGGTGGTGACCTGCATGGCGGGGCTCGGCCGGAGCGGAACAGTTGCGGCCTGCTCCCTGGTCGCCGCCGGGATCACGCCCGACGCGGCCATCGCCGCGGTCCGGACGGCGCGCGGTCCCCGCGCGCTCGAGACCACCGCCCAGGAGGACTTCGTACTCACCTTCGCCCCAACCATACAAACGCGCCGCTGACCAACATCGGCCGCCACGTACGCGGCCACTCGTCAGCCCATCGAGATTCCGGGTGCCCCCTCACCGTTCCTATTGCAGAACGAGAGCGGCGGCTCGTGCAGCAGGTAGACGCTCTCCTTTGGCCCGTCGGTTGCGCGTACTCGCAGCTCCGTGGCCAGCTCCCCAGCGTTCAGAACAAGCTGATCGCGCCGCCACGTAATCCTCATCGCGCCCAACGTTGGCTAGGTGTAGCGACCGAGGGCCATCAAATCATCGACTAGACGGATCGCCCGGTCACGACGTCAGGCGGATACTTCTGCGGCGCTGACATGACTCACTCTTCGTGGGATCAATGCCTCCACTCACGCCGGGATGGTTCATCCTTCACGCAAGACCCGGACGGTGAGACACTTGGGTTCATGGGCATGGTGGCGGTGGGCGCAGCTTTGGCGGTCGGGGTGGTCTTTCTGGTGAGGGCTCTCCAACGCAGAAATCGGCAGAAGCCGGTAGGGCAGACGGAAAGGCCATCGACCCGGGGTGCACCAGACGCAGGGGCCCCGGGTGGGGCGCGCTAAGCATGGGCGGTTCGGGCGCCTGACTGCTCGAACCGCACCAAGATATAAACCCACCTATCCGGCGGCCACGAACAGCTGGGCCCCGGATGCGCAGGCATGGCCCCGCAAGGGAGCAGGCCACTAGAGGCGTGACAGTGGTCGAACCGCGCCTGTGCCAGATCCATGCGTCCGCCAAGGCCCGTTGGACGGCTCGGCAACGGCGGTGAGGCGTGCCTCCCTCTTTCCGGACTGCGGACCCCTTAAGGTCCATTCCGGAAGGGAGAGGAATTCACGGCAGCAAAACAGCAGGGTGGTGGCAGCAACAGGAAGGCCCCCGATGGTCGCGGAGGCGCTCGTTCTCGGCAAGCTTGCTGACCTTCGGGCGACGGGCCTGCCGTTCGGCTTTCGATCCGCCGACCGTCTCCGAAACGGCTGCCTGCTTTGTCTTGTCCTGTCCGCAGGCTCCGAATCCTTCCGGGTGTCCCCGATCTGGGCTAGCACCGCTCGCCGTCGTACGGGCCGGCGTAGTGCGTCGCGGCGGCGCTCTGGAAGCTTCTTGAGGGTCGGCTGCTAGGGCCAGCGGCCGCAACGCAACGGCAAGCCGAATTAGGACCACGCCTGCATAAGGAAAGTGCCGTACGCGCTGCGGTTCACGACAGGTCTCGCCACCGTCGTCGTTGGTGGAGGCCGTTGTTCCACCGCCCGAGCAGCCGGTCCTACGCCGCGAGGAACCTCCGGCGTGGCAACGACCCGGGTCGCAACGCCGCGGTGTCAATGGGCGGATGGTTGGGCTGAAATAAGCTCGGTAAGCGCGTCATCCAGGTCAACGTTGCGTGCCCGGGCCAGAATTTGCTTGTACCGGTCACCCAGGGCGACCTGCAGTTCCTTGTGGACCTGATCGTGCAGCTCGGCGGTGGTGCGCCACGGGTGGGAGCCGGCCTGTCGGTAGCTGCGGTCGGACAGCGCTAGGAGCCAGCCGGCGTGCTCGATGCGACCGTCGCGGAGCTCGGCCGCCGCCCACAGCTCGAGCGCATAAGCGGCGACGTTCAGGTTGTGGAGGCGTCGGGCTGCCCGCAGCGATTCGGCTGCGTGGCGTTCGGCCTGGCTCGTCTCGCCCAACCCAACCTCTGCGTGCGCGAGCTCAACCGACGCGATCATCCGCATAAACGACTCGCCGATCGGCGCGGCCTGGTCATACGCCGCCTGGGCAAGCCGGCGTGCCTCCTCCATCCGGCCTTGGGTACGGGCCAGATGCGAGCGCGCGAGCAGACCAAAGCCAATCGCGAGCGGCTCGCCCTCCGCCTCTAGTCTGCGCGACGCGTCCTCAAGCGCGTCCTCCTGTCGCTCGTCGTCGGACGCGGTAGCACTCCCCATCGCTTGCAGCAGTCGCGCAAACGCCACCGTGCGCTGATCCTCGGCCCCACCAGCGAGGCGAACGGCATCGTCAAGACCCGTCCCAAGCAGCTCGAACTGCCCCTGCCAAAACGCCTGAATGGCATTAATCAGCCAGGCCACCGCCCGCTCGCGGGGCCCCGCACTGGGCAGTGAGCCGACCTGTTCCATCCAACCGCGTCCCTCACCGTGGCTGCCGCACATATTCCAATAGGTCGCCAGGGCGCGTCCCATGCGCAGCGCGGTGGCAGCGTCGTTGCGTCGTATCGCGCGTCGCATGACTGCTCGGAGGTTGTCGTTCTCGCGACCGAAACGGTCCAACCATTCGACTTGCTCAGCGGTGCCTAGCGCCGCGTTCCCGCGCTCCGCGAAGTCCAGGTAGTACGTCTGGTGACGGCTGAGATAATCGGCGGCCTCGCCGCCTGCCTGGAGCTGCTCCATGGCGAAGTCACGTATCGTCTGGAGCATTCCGAACCGGGGGTCAGCCGCCTCGCCGGTGGCGCGAATGAGACTTTGGTCCAGAAGATCGGCGAGAGGGTCGAGCGTGTCGGATCCGCCATCGGGATTGGTCACCTGCTCGATTGCCTTCAAATCGGCGCTGCCAACAAAAACAGCCAGTCGGGCGAAGAACAGCTGCGATTCGGACGACAAGAGCGAATGACTCCAGGCGATTGTATTGCGCAGCGTCCGTTGCCGAGCCGGCAGATCGCTGGGTCCGCCCCCCAGGAAATCGAGGCGTTCATAGCCCATGCGGTCGAGGACGGATGCGGGCGACATCAGGCGAACCCGGGCGCTTGCCAACTCAATCGCCAGCGGTAGGCCGTCAAGCCGCCGTGTCAGTTCGGCGATGGCCGCCATATCCTCGTCGTTCGGTTGATAGTTGGGGCGGAATCGGCGAGCCTGCTCAACGAAGAGCTCGACGGCTGGCGTGATTGAACCGTCCGCGGCGGGGACCTCAAGCGGATCCAGCGCGAATACGTGCTCGGCCCTGATGTGGAGCATACGGCGACTAGTGACGAGGAGCTGCAGGGCATCAGTCTTCGACACCACCTCGGCAATATGGGCCGCCGCCTCGCTTAGCTGTTCCAGGTTGTCGAGCACGATCAGCATTCGCGCGTGTGCCAGCCTGTTCTGCAGCTGAGTTTCAATGCTCCCGCCGGTTCGCTCCTGTATGCCGAGCGCCTTGGCGATGGTCGGAAGCACGAGTGCGGGCTCGGTGATCGCGGCGAATTCGACGTAGGCGATCCCGTCGGAGAAGCGGTCATTTGCCTGTCGAGCTACCTCTAACGCGAGTCGCGATTTGCCGATTCCCCCGGGGCCGACAATGGTGACCACCCGGCTGTCGGGTGCTGCGAGGATGTTCAGGAGTTCCCTGACTTCATCGTCCCGGCCGATCAGCCGCGTTGGCGGTCGCGGCGGCGGTGTGAGCATCTCCGACAGTGACGGCTCGACGGGCGGAGTCGCAGACGCGGCGAAGCGTTCGGTGAGCAGAACGACGAGATCGTCGGCAACGATCGCTCGAAGCTCCTCCGAATCCTTGAAAGGTTTATAGGAGACGCGATCGTCGCGCTGGATACGCCCTATCAGCTTCGACAGCCGCGGCTCTCGATTGGGGGCGGGCTTCTTGATATAGATGAGCTTCGGTCGGTCGCCGGACAGGCCGTACTCATCCTCAAGGCCCGACACTTCCTCACCCGGCGCGACCCATCCGTAGCGCTCCCAGTACAGACCAAGGAAGACATCGCTCTGCTCTAAGTACGCGCGGTACAGTGCCCGCGGCGGGTACGGTCGCGCACCGCGCTCGAACATAACCGGAGTCAGATGCAGGTTCTCGATCGCATCCTCCGCCGCCCGCCGGTCTGGTTCCATCTCCTCGAGCGTGGAGCTTATGAAGACTCGGAGACGTTGATCCGGTGTCAGGATGAGTGTGCGAATCGGCTCCACGGCCGTAGCCCGTCCAGTTCGCCATATGTTTCGGCTGTCCTGCCGCTCAGCCGCAGGAGGTGCTATTCCGTCATCATCGCTTTGAACCATCGCGCCTCCCTTCGGCTTCTGACATGTAAGTTGATTCGGCCGGTTCCCAGCATGGGTTCCGCCTTCTGTCGCCTAGTGGCACATAGGGAACCCCCTGGACCCGGGGGAGTGTGGTGGACGACTCTCATTCGGCGGCGAATGCCTCAAAGAACGGGGGAAAAGTACCGAGTAGCCCAAGGAACAGCAGCACTCCGGTGGTGATGAGCACACCGGTGGTCAGCCGCGCTCGCATGCGGAGGATGGGGTGGAGCACGGCCCACGTTGCCAGCCACACGACCACCGCGAACATGGTCTTGCCGGACAGCGGTCCGACAGCGGAGTTCAGCGCCAGCCAGCCGTTGACCGTGGTGCTCGCCGCGGCCAGTGTCGTAAGGAAGCCAAGGACAGCAGCTCCAATCCCCAGCGCCAGCAACGCAGCCACCGCGGGTCCATCCGGCTTCACCATCGATGTATCCGCGTCGGACTCGAGGCTGGATTTCAGCGTCATCGGTCAGAACTCCTTCACTGCACGGGGGCGGCCCTGCTGATCAGAGCCCCAAAGACTCCGGCAACGGCTGCGAGCGCGAACGCGAGGATGAAAAGGGTCATCGCGGTGCGGCGCAGCCGGTTGTTTCGGGCGAGCGCGGCGCCGTAGTAGAGGACGATGAACCCGACAACCGTGGCCGACATGGGGCTAAGCCAGGCGACGTGTTCCTTCCACTCCATCCCGAAGGTGTGCCAGAACTCGGTTGACGGGTCGGACAGCAGAACCGACCTCGGACTGGTCGGCACCCTCTCGCGATACCACGGGTATACCACCCAGGTCCCGGTGATGACGATGACCCAGGCGATGGCTGCCATCGAGATAACTCCAACGCCGATACGCCGCGCCGGAGTCCGCGGCTTCGGGGTCGGCCCGGTCATCGGGCGGAGCCGGTGCAGCTCCACCAGACCCCAGACGAAGGCAAGCAGGAAAAGCGCAAAAAGCACCGGACCGTGCACAAAGCCCCACGTCTCCCGAGTGGTTAGGCCCATCACACATCACCAGCCTTCAACTGGAGTGTCGCCCCTACGTGTGGCAGCCGTAAGGGACTTGTGACCTCGCCTCAAGGGACTTTCGCACCGGCCTGAGTCGCCCGCAGACAAGCAGAAATAGACCTTAGCGGGGACCGTCGGCTGAACGGTGGAACTGGCTGGTCTGAAATCCGAAAGCAGTCAGACCGTGACTGACACGATCGACGTCGTGGCAGCAGATCCAGTAGAGCAGCCGGCGGCGGCTGGCATCGACGAGCAGAGTGTGGCCGGAGCACACGTGGCGTCTTCGGGCAAGGTCCCGGGCCAACCTTGTTCGGCGTTACTCCTAATGGGGCCTGCAAACCGCAGCCAGTCCGGTATGCCGTTGCCCGAGCCCCGCGGCCGGTGAGCACTCCATTCACTCCCCCGTCCCCGACCGCTCCGTCGCGTCCACCGAGCGCAGGCAGCACCTCGTCCCGCCAGACCCTCCGGCCGGCATACCCGGGCTGCCCGTTTTTGCGTCGCTTGGCATCCAACGCTGAGCGCTGTGCTGCTTGCGGCACCGGTTGCTGACTCATCACCTCTCCCCCATCGACACCGGCCTTTACTCAGCCCTAAGCCGCTGCCGACGACTTGAGCGGTCATCACGACGATCTCGACCTGCATCACGTACCCCCAGCCGATTTCAAAATCCGATGTGCCACACACCCGATGCACCGTCGGAAGTAGCTCGGGTCGGCCTGACCGCCCCGGCGGCCTGTACCCCTTTGGGCGGGTGTGACGATGAGCATCCACAAGCTCACAGCCGGATCCGGGTATGACTACCTAACCCGCCAGGTCGCAGCGCTGGACGCGACCGAGAAAGGTCATACCGGTCTGGCGTCCTATTACACCGAACGCGGCGAGACGCCAGGCGTCTGGATCGGTTCCGGCTTGGACGGGATCGACGGCCTGACCGTCCGCGACCCGGTGACCGCCGAGCAGATGCGAGCGTTGTTCGGCTGCGGTCTGCACCCGTTGGCCGAGCTCCGCCAGCGGCAGCTGGAAGGGCCAGACCTCACTACCCGCGACTTCCAGGAGGCGTCCCGTCTGGGGGTCCCGCTCAGGGTTGTCGATGGTGATGTCAGGGCGTTTCGGCTGGAGGTGGCACGACGGTTCGCGGCAATCAACAGCGCGGCCGGCCTACCGAGTGAGGCGCCGCTGCCGGCCGCGGATCGGGCGCGGGTGCGGACCGAGGTGGCCCGTGAGTCTTTCCTGACCGCGCATGGCCGCGAGCCGATGGACGCTCGAGAGCTGGCGGGACAGATCGCGAAAGACTCGCGGCCACGAACCCAGACGGTGGCGGGCTATGACTTGACCTTCTCCCCGGTGAAGTCAGTGTCGACCTTGTGGGCGGTCGCCGATCCGGCGGTGGCGGCTGTGATCGAACAGGCCCATCAGGCCGCGGTCCAGGACGCCTTGGCGTTCATCGAGAAGCATGCCCTGTTCACCCGGACCGGGCCACAAGGCATCCGACAAGTCAACGTCAGGGGCCTGGTCGGCGCCGCGTTCACCCACCGCGACAGCCGCGCCGGCGACCCGGATCTCCATACCCACGTCGCGGTGGCCAACAAGGTCCAGACCCTCGACGGCAGGTGGCTTTCCATCGACGGCCGGGTGCTGTTCAAAGCCAACGTTGCCGCCTCGGAAACCTGATATGTAGTTCGTTTTGTCAAGTTGGGCATGGGTGGGCCGGCCGCCTGGCTGGGTATCGGCGACCGGCCTTTGTTTCCTTGCTGCTGGTGTCTTCGGGTTGGGCGTGTTAGCGACGCACGGTCAAGCCTG
>DASUYM010000333.1:0-11939 GCA_036377435.1 Propionibacteriaceae bacterium | reverse complement strand
ACCGCCGCGTACGGTGGCTCACGAGGGCCCTGTTTACGAGCGTCCCTACGAACGGCCGGAGTGGCAGGACCAGGTCCAGGCAGGCGGCGTTGATCACCTCGCACGGCCCGGCACTGGCGACGAGCTGGCCGACACCCTGCTCCGGCTGGTCGGCTCGCCCAACCTCTGCGACAAGTCATGGATCACTGATCAGTACGACCGCTACGTCCGTGGCAACTCCGTACTCGCGCAGCCCGATGATGCCGGAATGCTGCGAATCGACGAGGAGTCGGGCCTCGGTATCGCGCTCGCCACCGACTGCAATGCGCGCTTTGCGTTGCTCGATCCGTACGCGGGCGCGCAACTTGCCCTCGCTGAGGCGTACCGAAACGTCGCGACGACCGGAGCCGAGCCGTTGGCGATCACCGATTGCCTCAACTTCGGTTCGCCGGAGGATCCGGCGATCATGTGGCAGTTCAGTGAGGCCGTACGCGGACTCGCGGACGGCTGCCGCGTCCTGGGTACGCCGGTGACCGGTGGGAACGTCAGTTTCTACAACCAGACCGGCAGTACGCCGATCTTGCCTACGCCGGTAGTCGGGGTGCTCGGCGTGATCGACGATGTCACGCGTCGGACTCCGCAAGGCTTCAAAGCGGCCGAGCACGTCATCTACCTGCTCGGTGAGACCCGGGACGAATTGGCGGGGTCCGCCTGGGCAGACGTCGTTCATGATCATCTTGGCGGACAGCCGCCAGCTGTTGATCTTGCTCAGGAGAAGGCGCTGGCAGAAGTGCTCATCAGGGCGAGTCGCCGCGGGCTGCTCGCCAGCGCCCATGACCTTGCCGACGGCGGGCTGGCACAGGCCGCAGTCGAGTCCGCGCTACGGCACGGGCTGGGGGCACGCATCGAGCTGCCGTCGGAGGCTGATCCGTTCGTCTGGCTGTTCTCCGAAAGCGCCGGACGGGCGCTGGTCTCGGTCAAGGAGGGTGCTGACCGCGACCTGGCCTCGCTGTGCCGGATCAATGGCGTCAAGTTCACAAAACTGGGCGTTGTCACAGACGATGGCGATGCGACTCTTGAGGTGGTCGGTCAGTTCACGCTGTCTCTGGCGCGTATCCGGGAGGCCTGGCACGGCACCATTTCTGCCGTCATGGCGGGTCCTGAGGCCTGAAGATCACAATTCACATGTCCCTGCGTGATCAAGTTGAAGCCCAGATTCCAGGTGTCCTCGCCGATCTGAAAGCACTGGTCGCCATCGAGTCGGTAAGTGCGGATTCGGCGAGAGCCGCGGAAGTGGAGCGCAGCGCGCAGAGCGTCGTGCAGCTGCTTGTCGATCTGCGCTGTTCGGATGTCCGCGTGGTACGAGCGGATGGAGGGGCGCCGGCCGTCATCGGCCGGTTCCCGGCACCCGAGGGCATGCCGACGGTGTGTCTCTACGCCCACCACGACGTCCAACCCGAAGGCGACCCAGCCACCTGGCGTACGCCGCCCTTCGTCGCGACCGAGGTCGGGGATCGGCTGTACGGCCGAGGCACGAGCGATGACAAGGGCGGCTTTGCTGTTCATCTGGCGGCATTGCGCGCATTCGGAGGCAAGCCTCCCGTCGGTGTCACCGTGTTTGTCGAGGGTGACGAAGAGGTGGGGTCGGCCGGCCTGACCCAGCTGCTCAAGGGCCATCGCGCCGAACTTGCAGCCGACGTTTTCGTCATTCTCGACTCCTGCAACTGGGCAGTCGGACAGCCTGCCTTCACCACCACCCTTCGCGGAGTTGCCGCCTGCACCGTGGAGGTTCGCACGCTGGACCATGCCTTGCATTCCGGGGTGTACGGCGGAGTGGTCCCGGATGCATTGACTGCGCTGTGCCGCATGCTGGCGACCCTGCATGACGATGAGGGCAACGTCGCCGTTGCCGGGCTCGCGACTGCTCCTGCCGCAGCCCTGGAGTATCCGGCGGAGCGGCTGCGCGAGGAGTCCGGAATCCTGGATGGCGTCGACTGGATCGGCAGTGGATCGTTTGTCGAGCGAATGTGGTACAGACCCGCGATATCGGTGATCGCCCTCGATGCCACGCCGGTTGACCAGGCGTCCAACAGTCTGATCCCCATGGCGCGGGCGAAGGTCAGCGCTCGGGTGGCGCCTGGCGACGACGCCGCGAAGGCGCTAGCCGCTCTGGTCGCGCACCTGAATGATCACGCTCCGTGGGGTGCTCAGGTGACGGTGACGGAAGGCGAGATCGCCGAGCCGTCGATGATCGACTTCACTGGCCCGTACGCTGAGGCGGCACATGCTGCGTTCACCCGCGCTTGGGGTGTGCCACCCGTCTTCGTCGGGCAAGGTGGGTCAATCCCGATGGTCGCCGACTTCGGCCAGGCGTTCCCTGAGGCAACGATCTTGATCACTGCGGTAGGTGATCCTGACTCTCGGGCCCACGGCACCAACGAGTCACTCCATCTGGGTGACTTCAGTGCCGCCTGCCTGGCTGAGACCCTGATGCTGGACGCGTTGGCTCAGCTCCATCTGGAGGGCTGACCTGCGTTCGTAATCTCCGCAACACCTCGGACAGAAACGCCCGTACGGCGTCTGGATCTAGCGTCCCCGCCTCCTGCCGCCCAGAACCGAACGAGACGATAGCGGTGGAAACAAGCGGCGCGAACTCGCCGACAAGCGGCAGGGTTCGCTCGGCAGCCTCGACCTTGGCGTACCAGCGGCGATCACGAGCAAAGCTCAAGGCGCGGCAGCCGTTGAGGACGGCGTTGTCGAGAAGGTGCCCTTCCTGCGGGTCGCTGTGTGCTTCCACAGAGGCGATCACGACTCGAAGTAGATCGTCGAAGGGCAACCCCACGAAGACCTGCGGAGCGGGCGGTCCGTACAGCGGCGCACCGCTTTGACGGGTGATTGCCCGGTCGATCGCGTACCAGAATGCGGGTCCGTCTCCGGGGTCGAAACTCGTCACCGGCGGCAACGCGGGTCCGGTGTTGAAGTTGATCAAGTACCCGGCATCCAACGTGGGCCGGCTAATGCTGGCCAGGGGGTACAGGACAAACTCCAAGCCCGCGGCCGGGCAGGCCAGCACCTGATGATCAAGCTGACTCACGAGCTGCCGACGAAGATCGAGATCCTGTGACCCGGCGACAACTGCCATGAGGTCGATGTCGCTGCGGCCAGGGCGATAGTCGCCGAGCGCCAACGAACCGGTCGTATAGACCCCGACCACGCGATCACCGAAGACGTCACGGACCTGCGCGGTCACGGCGTGAAGGTAGCGCGTGACGTCCTCGGGAACGGTCGCCATGCCACAAGTCCAACACACCCCGGAAGGTGGTCGGTAACGCCAACAGATCGTCACTGAACGTGCCGTCGACCCGGGTAGCACGACTTTCGCCTCAGAAGTGGTCAGTGACAACAAGAATTCGCGGACGACACGTGTTGTTGCTGACCGCTTTCGGACCTAGGCGAGCCAGTCTGTCGCAATCTGTGCCCCCACCTTGCGCAGCAGTGGACTTGCGTTCGCGATGCAGCGGTCAAGATCCGGCTCGAGGTCGGTCAGCGCGTATGCCGCTGATATCCCGGCCGCGCGCAACTCCGGTGGGCTCAGTTGGAGGCGGCCGGCGACCGCGACCACCCGTACGCCCGCAGTCGCCGCCGCACGAGCCACACCGACCGGCGCCTTCCCCGCGAGCGACTGCTGATCCAGCGATCCTTCGCCGGTGACCACAAGATCGGCACCGATGACTCTGCGGTCGAAGTCGATCAGATCCAAGATCAACTCGATACCTGGCCTGATCTCTGCGTTGAGCAGAGCCAGCGCCGCGTAACCGGCGCCACCCGCGGCACCGGCACCTGCGCGTTCAGCGTCGTTGCGTCCGGTCGTATCAGAGACCACCGTGGACCAGTGCCGCACGCCGCGCTCGAGCGCCTCGACTTCATCCCGTCCGGCACCCTTCTGTGGCCCGAACACCGCAGCGGCGCCGTTCGGTCCGAGCAATGGGTTGTCCACGTCGCTGGCGACGATGATGGTGGTATTGCCGAGCGTGTCGCGAAGCGGCGCCAGATCAAGGCGGGCCAGGCGGCTGAGATTGCCGCCACCGGGCGGCAGATCGTGGCCTCCAGCGTCGAGCAGCCGCGCTCCAAGGGCCTGCGCCAACCCGGCGCCGCCATCGGTCGACGCACTGCCACCGAGGCCGAGCACGATTGTGGTCGCGCCCCGGCGGATGGCGTCCGCGATCACCAGGCCGAGCCCGTAGGTGGATGAACCCAGCGGGTCGAACCGCCCGCCGGGCAGCAGGCTCAATCCCACGACCGCCGCCAGTTCGACCACAGCCCGATCGCCGTCTAACGCGTATGGCGCCCGCACAGGCCCACCGGTAGGGCCGACTGCATCGACAACAATCTTGTCGAAGCCGGCCGACAGGGCAGCAGCGACCGTGCCGTCGCCACCATCGGCTACCGGGAGCTTGATCGTCTCCAGCTGCGGCAGCACGTCCAAAATGCCGGTCGCGAGCGCCTCGGCGACCTCACCCGCTGTCAGGGAGCCCTTGAACTTGTCCGGAGCGAGTACCGCCCGCACTGCGTATCTGCTTTTGCTCACGCACGTCCCGAAAGCCGCTCGACCCCACGAAGCAGGGCCGAGTGGTCGAGGTCGCCATCACCCTGGGCCCGCACGGCGCTGACCAACTGCGCCGTGAGGGCGCCGAGCGGGATGACGACGTCGCGCTCACGGGCCGCGGCAGTCACGATGCCCATGTCCTTGTGATGCAGATCGATCCGGAAGCCGGGCTGGAAGTTACCCGCGAGCATGCTGGCTGCCTTTCGCTCGAGGATGCGGTTCCCGGCCAGCCCTCCGGCCAAGACGGCGACGGCGGCCTCGGTATCAACGCCGTAGGCCCGCAGGAACACGATGGCCTCGGCCACCAGCTCGATGGTGCCCGCGACAATCAGCTGGTTCGCCGCCTTGACGGTCTGTCCAGAGCCAGGTGGCCCGACCAGCACCACTGTTGTGCCCATCGTGTCCAAAATGGGCTTCACCTCGTCGAAGTCCGCGCGGTCCGCTCCAACCATGATCGACAGCGTGCCCTCGATGGCTCCGGTCTCACCGCCGCTCACCGGCGCGTCCATCACTCGAATACCCGCTGCCTTGCCCGCGTCAGTCAGCCGGGCGGACACGTCGGGCCTGATCGAGGACATGTCGATGTGGATCGATCCTTGGCGCGCGTTGGCGTAAAGGCCGTCCTCGCCCAGCGCCAGGCCTTCCACGTCGGGTGAGTCCGGAACCATGGTGATGATCACATCCGCTTCCCGGACAGCTTCGGCAACGCTGGCTGCACCCTTGCCGCCGGCCTCCACCAGGCGCTCCACCGGTCCAGGAGAGCGATTGAAGCCGATCACCGTGTGGCCGGCCTTCACCAGATGCTCGGACATCGGCGCCCCCATGATGCCGAGGCCAATGAATGCGATCCTGCTCATGATCGGATGACTCTCTCCTGGCGCAGCCAGCGGAGGCTGTCGATCGTGGTCGTGGTCGGAATGTACTCCAGTCCGACGTACCCGGAGTAGCCGGCGGCTTCGATGGTGCTGAGGTAGCGGCTGAGGTCGAGAGTGCCGGTGCCGGGTTCGCCGCGTCCGGGGTGGTCGGCGATCTGCACATGGGCGATCCGGTGGGCGTACGCAGCCAACGCCGCGTCAATGTCGTCGCCATTGTTGGCGAGGTGGAATAAGTCGCAAAGGAAGCCGATGTTCGGCGCGTGCACCCGGTCGAGGACCGCGATGACGTCGCGAGCTGTCCGCAGCGGATACGGCTTGGGGCCACTGACAGGCTCGACCAAGACGGTTCCCCCAATGGCTGCCGCCGCCTTGGCCGCCAGCGTCAGGTTCTCGGCCGCGAGATCGTCCTGCTGCTCTGCTTTTACCTCGCTCACCCGATTGCCATACAGCGCGTTGAAGGCGCGTACGCCGAGGGCGTCACCGATGCCCATCGTGACGGCAATGTTGTCGCGGAACTCCGCTGACCGCGCCGGGATTGACAACACGCCGCAGTCAACGCCCGCAAGGTCGCCGGCAAAGAAGTTCAGGCCGATCAGTTTCACCCCGGCGTCGCGTACGGCTGCGATGAACCCGTCAAGCTCGGCGTCGGGTGGGACCGGCTGATCCGGCCACGGCCACCAGAACTCAATGGCATCGAAGCCGGCGGCCCGAGCCGCCGCTGGCCGTCGCAGCAATTCGATTTCGGTGAAGAGCAGTGAGCAGTTGGCGGCGTACGGCAAGAGGTGACCCATGTAGTCATTAAATCCAGGTGTCATCTTGTTGATGCTGCGCGCCAGGTGGGAGCATCGAGGCGTGGTAGTACAATACGAAGCTCAAACTATCGCCTATCCATCGCCCGGCGCCCGGCCACGCAAAGGGATTGACGTCATCCCGCCCCACGTCATCGTGCTGTTCGGTGCCACCGGCGACCTTTCCCGCCGCAAGCTGCTTCCCGGCCTTGCGCATCTCGCCCTCTCGGCACTCGCGCCCGACATCCAAGTGATTGGGACCTCGCTGGAGGACCTGACCGAGGACGAGTTCCGCAACTTCGCCAAAGAGGCAATAACGGAGTTCAGCCATCACCCGCTCACAGAGGAGCACTGGAGCTCATTCGCCGAGCGACTCACCTACATACCGCAATCTGCCGGGCCCAAGGGTCTGGGCAAGCTGGTCCGGGTAGCGGAGGAGAAGCTCGGCGGTCCAGTCGGCAGGCTGCACTACCTCAGCGTGCCGCCGGTCGCTGCGCCGATGGTCATCAACACATTGCGCGAGGCGGACCTGGTGGAACGCTCCCGCGTGGTGATGGAGAAGCCGTTCGGCACCGATCTGAAGAGTGCGATCACGCTCAACGATCAGGTGCACGAGACGTTCAAGGAGCGGCAGATCTTCCGGATCGACCACTTCCTGGGCAAGGAAGCTGCGCTGAACATCCTGGCGTTCCGCTTCGCCAACGGACTGTTCGAGCCGATCTGGAACCGGAACTTCATCGACCACGTCCAGATCGACATCCCTGAAACCTTGGGGCTGGACAAGCGGGCGAACTTCTACGAGGTGACCGGCGCGTATAAGGACATGGTGGTGACGCACCTCTTCCAGGTGCTCGCATTTGTGGCGATGGAGCCGCCAACCGCGCTAGAACCGCGGGCAATTAGTGAGGAAAAGAACAAAGTCTTTCGCTCGATGTTGCCACTCGATCCGCGCGAAGTTGTCCGTGGCCAGTACATGGGTTATCGCGAGGAAGAAGGCGTCGCGCGCGATTCCGATACGGAAACTTTCATTGCTTTGAAATGCGGTATCGACAACTGGCGTTGGGCCGGGGTACCTTTCTATTGCCGGACCGGCAAGCGGATGGCCGAGGGCCTGCGGATCATCTCGATTGCCTTCAAAGAGGCACCGAAGAGCATGTTTCCCGCAGGATCGGGGGTCGGCTCGTCCGGTCCGGACCATCTTACTTTTGACCTTGCCGACGAGGCCAAAGTCTCGCTCTCCTTCTACGGCAAGCGCCCCGGACCAGGCATGAAGCTCGACAAGCTGAGCATGCAGTTCTCAACGCACGAGACCGATCGGGTCGGCGAGATCCTCGAGGCGTACGAGCGGTTGATCTTGGATGCCATGCGTGATGATCACACGCTGTTCACCACGGCAGAGGGCATCGAGAGTCTGTGGGAACGCTCCGAGCCGCTGCTGAAGGATCCGCAACCTGTCCGGCCGTACGCTCCGGGATCATGGGGGCCGAACTCCATTCACCAGCTAGTCGCACCGCACGCCTGGCGGTTGCCGTTCGAGCGGGCTTGGCGGGGCAGGAGGTAAGCCTGATCCCCGTCGCCCTATGACGCGGCACACGTTGCGCTCGGGGAGGCGCTGCGGTGCCCACTTGTGACGGGAGAGGCTCGTATCGGTCGGGCGCCTGGGCTGCGCCCGGTGACGGTGCTGCCCAGGTAACACATGTCTTGACCCCAGATGCTCACGGAACTGAGGCTGTCAAAGCGAATTTATCCGCGCTGCGCGAAATCCATCGTAAATCATCCTGATTGCGGTTTCGATGACAAACGGTTGCCCTTTTTTGTGGCCGCTCGCGCAATCGCGCATGGAATCCACCGACTTCGTCGTCGCTCGCAGAGGAAAAGCACCTCCGCTCGCTCCTCCTCAGCACGGCGGCGCGCGATTTCCCGACGCTTGCGGCCGTCTTTCGCGGAGATTAGACAAATGTCGGCTAGAAGGAATGGTGTGGGCGCCCACCGGTTCACGACCCTGATCCGCGGCACCTATTCGCCGATCGGATAATGAGTCATCCTCAACTGCGGAGGCAATCGTGACTAGTTCCTCGGAGTACTTGACCCGTACCGCGGCCACTGAATCCAGTATCGCTACTGAGCGCCACTTCACCGCCTTGCGGGCCGGCGAGGCCAGCCAGGACAAGATCACCTCGCTCACCTTGTCGCTGGCCTTCCTCCCGCTCGACCGACCGATCAGTGATGCCAAGGTGCTCACCGGCCGCCAGAAGCCGATGACCCAAATCGCCTTTCTGTTCGCTGAGATCACCACCCTCGAAGGACACCAGGGTGTCGGATATAGCTATTCCAAGCGCGCCGGCGGCCGCGGTCAGTACGCCCACGCCAAGGAGATCGCCGAAGAAGTGATCGGCGAGGACCCCAACGACATCCAGCGGATCTGGACCAAGCTGGTCTGGGCTGGAGCTTCTGTCGGCCGGAGTGGGCTTGCGACCCAGGCCATCGCCGCCATCGAGATTGCGCTATGGGACCTCAAGGCCAAGCGGGCCGGACTTCCGTTGGCGAAGCTGCTCGGTGCCCATCGGGATTCGGTGGCCTGCTACAACACGTCCGGCGGCTTCTTGTCCTCCTCGATCGAGGAGATCATCGACAACGCGCGCGCCGCAATCGAGCGGGGGATCGGAGGAGTGAAGATCAAGGTCGGACAGCCCGACTCTCGGATCGACCTGAATCGGGTGGAGACGGTACGCGCCGCGCTGAGCGACGACGTGGCTCTGATGGTCGACGCGAACCAGCAATGGGATCGGGTTTCTGCCCTCCGAATCGGACGGCAGCTCGAAAGCTTCCAGTTGACCTGGATCGAGGAACCACTCGACTGCTACGACGCCGAGGGCCACGCAATGCTCGCCGACAAGCTTGACACCCCGATCGCCACCGGGGAGATGCTCACCAGCACCGCTGAGCATCGCGCCCTCATCGAACGTCGCTCGGTGGACTTCATCCAGCCCGACGCCGCCCGGGTCGGCGGCATCACCCAGTTCCTGCGGATCATGGCTTTAGGCGAGGAGGCCGGTCTGAAGCTCGCACCGCACTTCGCGATGGAGATCCACCTGCATCTGTCCGCGGCGTACGCGCTGGACGCCTGGGTGGAGCACTTCGAATGGCTGGAGCCGCTGTTCAATGAGCGGCTGCGGATTGCCGATGGCCGGATGCACGTGCCGGCCCGGCCTGGTCTGGGATTCTCGCTCAGCGATCAAGCACGCGCGCTGACTGCCGAGACAATCACCGTGGGCTCCGCTATTCAGTGAATGCGCCCGCAATCGGCTAGCTGCACTTACGATCGCGCGGCCGTCACCTCGGCAATGAGTTTGCTTGTCTCTGCGCCGGTCAATCGACCGTCGGAGATTGCCACATCGAAACGCCGGCGGAGTACGGCTCCAGGGGCGAGGATCGCTAGACGGTCCCAGGCGAGCGCCGAACCGACACCTGGATATTCGCGCACCCGCACGAACCAGGGCTCCGCGGCCGCAGCCGCGTCTGGCGCTGCAATGACGATCGTGGCCGGCCCGCTGATACCCGGCCCTGCAGCGAAGTCACCAGACCACGCCACCCACGGCGCCAGACTGCCGTGGACCTCGTCCTCTCCCCGCGCCTCAGCAGTGAACACCTCCACGTTGTCACAGGTGGGAAACCGCCAGAAGAAACCGCCGTAGCCACCGCCGATGCGGCCTTTGCTTCCGGGGGAGGCGAGCTGAGCACCGGCGTCGGCACGAAGGTTGGTCTCGAAGATCAACCTCCAGCGCTGCTGGTCGATGGCACTCCATCTGATCGACCGTTGTTCGCGCAGCACGACCGATCCGTCGTGTGCGATCCACTTCAGCACTTGGGTGAACGCGTCGTCCTCAAGCTCCGGCGGCTCACCCACGATCACGCCGTGATTGTCAAGCCATGCGTAGCCCTGTCCGTGGACGTAGGTGCGGCCACCCCAGAAATGGGTGCCATTCACATCGGGTATCGCCATGCCGACACCGTTGTGCCAGTCGTGGTCGGCCGGATGGTGCGCGGACACCACCACGCCGGCCCGCGTGCGTACCGGGTGTAGATACGGCCGCGGGCTTGAGGTGGGTATGGTGCCGCGCCCATCCCGGTAGACCGCAACTTCGGCATCGGAAAGCCGAGCCCGTACGAGCACTGTGTCCCGCTCCCGGTGCGCCCAGGGCACCTCCAGTTCGGCGAACGTCCGCCCAGTCGTTGCGGCCTGCTGCAACCAGTAGTCGACATCTGCGACTATCGCACGCCTCTCCTGAGCCTCGCCTTGCCAATCGATGGCGCGTGGGTCGATCCGGACGGGCTCGTCGGCTGCAGCGATCGCGGCCAGCACCCGCATGAAGGCTCCGGTGCTGACAAGGGGCGCGAGAAGCGGTGCTCCGTCGCGGCGGTGGGCCAGGAGGTTCTCGAGCAGGTCCACCCGGGTCGTGACCTCCGTACGATCCTGACCGGCTGCATCAACCTCCACCCGGTCGGCGGTGTAGGCGAAGGTCGCGCGGCCGCGCTTTCCTTCGACATAGATGAGCGGTTCACGCTCGACCTGCGCGCACAGGCTCAGGGCGCAGGTGACTTCCAAGCCGCGAGCGGTTCGGATCCGGACGACGGAGGTGTCATCGCTGTCGATGGCATTGGCCCGGTAAAGATCGGTCTCGACCGACTCGACCTCGTCCAACCGGCGGCAGCCGACGATGGAAAGTGTTGTGATCACTGCGTGCGCCAGCGCATTTGTGACGACACCGTCGACGACGGGCCGACCACCCAAGCTCCGGCGGCCCGCCCATGGCGAACGGGTCCAGTACCCAACCGTGCGCGACCACGGCCCCACCGCGCTGACGCTTACTAGAGGCCCGATGCCAAAGGTGTCTTCGGTGAGCATCCGGAGTGCCTGCGACCCGAGGCTCTGGAAGCCGACCTGGACCACTCGCCCGGTCTTCTGCTCGGCCTGAAGAAGGGCCTTGAAGTCGTCCACGGAAGCCACCGGGGGCTTCTCCAGATAGACATCCGCGCCCGCGGTGAGGGCGATATTGGCGAGCCGGAAGTGCTCACCGAGCGGCGCGGCGATCACCACGACGTCCACCGGGCCCACCGCAGACAGTGCCTCGTCCAGATCGGCGTGCAAGTCCACGCCGTAGATGATCGGCGGGTCCAGGCTGACTCCGGGGTCGACGGCTGCGACCAGGTCCACCAGACCCTGATCCTCCAGGCGAGCGATCCGCTCGGCATGGACCCGTCCGAACCCCTGAACGCCGACCAGGATAAGGCGGGCTGGAGAGCTTGAGCCGCCCGAGGCTGCACCGGCAAGGTTCATCCTGTCTCGGCCCTCCCACGCAATGACCGCGCTACACTAGAAAACGCTTTCACAAAAGCTACACGATGTGTATAACAGATGGCGAGGGGCCAACAACCGCATCGGCGGACGGGAACCGCCGGGACAGCTGAACAGAACGGACCCGACGTGGCAAGCACACCTCACACTCGACCGCAGACCATCGCCGATGTTGCTGCTCGAGCGGGTGTCTCGCTGGCCACGGTCTCACGGGTGATGAACGGTAACCCGTCGGTTGACGAGGCGCTGGCGGAGAAGGTCCGCGCGGCGGCCGAGGAACTCAACTATTCAGCCAGCCCGCTCGCCCGCGGCCTGGTCCTCGGCAAGACGAACAC
>DASUYM010000332.1:0-3052 GCA_036377435.1 Propionibacteriaceae bacterium | reverse complement strand
CGCGAGAAGGTGCTCTTCCCCGACCCAGCCATCCCAGTCACGAGTACGCGGCGGCCTATCCCCAAGGCTGCATCGCTCATCGACGTCAGTGTCCCTCAAGTGCTGTATCAGGCGCATCAACTGAGCAGCAAGCAACAGCCTGCGCCGCCCGGTCGTGGGCACGAACCGCGGCACCAAACCTTGGGTTGCCAGAACGTGCCCCGATAACCCCTGAGAAAGAGCCGGCCTTCCGCAGGTTGACTCTCGCTGGCCTGGGAACGTGGGCTGGGCGAGCGTGATGTCGCTCAACGCATCTCTCAAGGCAAGAGGGACCGGGGCCGAAGCCCCGGTCCCAATCCGTTTGCCTACTTGGTGAAGAAGAAGTCCGTCTCACCGTTCAGCGAGGTTGGATTCAACCTCACCCTGACGCACTTCCCAGCCAGCGTCTTTGGCGTCTGCCAGTTGTACTGCCAGACCCCGTTGCCGTGGTACATCAGGCCACCCGTGTTCGAGGTGTACGTCTCGATGGCGTCAAGACCACCATCAAGGTCGTCGCAGTCCTCGACCGAGTACTTGACAGCCGGGGAGCCGTAGACCGAAGCGTCGCCGACGCCTGCCGACGCGATCGGCAGGTCCGGCGTGTTTTCGGTGATGTACGACACGTCGTCGATCAGGTATCCGTCGGTGTCAGTGATTGGGAGAAGCCCACCGTTCGCGCACGGACCAGCCGCAACGCACCTCGCCTGGAAGATGAGTGAGTCCACCTGCCGGGTGCCGTAGCCAAGGTGCGCGTCGGACGGGTTAGGCGCTCCTGACCCGCCATTGCTCTCCTTGTCGTACCGGTAGTAGTCCTCCCAGGTGGTGGCGAAGGACTGAGCCTCCAGCCGCCACTTGAGCGGGATGGTCTGACCAGCCTTGGCCTTGTTGATGGTCGGCTGGTTGTCCACCGGCGCGTAGAAGCCGTCGAACTCGGCACCTGCGGTCCGACCGGGCACCAGGCCCGCGCTCCCGTCGATGTAGACCTGTACCACGTCGTTGTGAGGACCTGGGTACAGATTCATCACGATCTTGACGTTGTGCTCGGCATCGTAGGAGAGCGTGGCGATGTCCACCGAACGGAAGTCCGAGTTCTGGAACACGACCGTCTCAGTCAGGTTGAGAACGTCGGAGAAGTAGACGTGGATGCCATCTGCCTCATCCACGAACTTCAGGTTGCTCATCCGAGCCCCACCGGTCGTCTGCGGTGCGACGTTCATCTGCAGACCGGGCTGCTGTGCACCGGCTGCCGACTCGATCGTGAACTCGGCGGTGAACTCCCGGTTCCCATTCTCCGTGGCCGGATCGATCGCCGGGGAGAACAGCCAGTCACCGAACGATCCGCTCATGACGGCGTTCGAGATGCGGACCGCCTTATCGCCAAAGCCGTCCTTGTCCACGATGCCAACGTCGTACTGAGAGCCGCCCGTATACGTCCAGCCGGTCCCAGTTGGATCAAGCGGCGTGCCGAGCGGGAAGCCGGAGAAGTCCTCCGACAGCAACGAAACCGCCAGTACGGGCGTTGCGAGTAGCAGCGAGGCCGCCATGGCCACCGCTCCTACGAATGATCCCTTCCTCATCTACTTCCTCCTTCGTGCTTCAAAACGGACGTGCGACACAAGTTCCAGCCATGCCTCCTTCTCGGTCGTTCCCCCTACTAGGACGGTTTCCCGTCCCAGCCCTCACATCCAGACCCCGGCGAGACTCCCACCGAGGTCTGGAATCCTTAGATGCCGCCGCCACCGCCGATCATCCGGACCAGCCAGGCACCGCTCGCCCGGCCCTTGCGGGTGTCCTTGGCCGACCACTCTCGATAGGCCTTCTGGACCCGCTCAGCGGCCTGCTGCCTGCTGATCATCCGGCTTTCGTCATCTGCGTTCCGTTCACCTAGTACAGAAGCCACTGAACCGTAGGTGGTTTCGGGGGATGTCTTCGATATCGGTGAACACACTGTGAGTGTCGTCTTGAAGACACAGATCAGATCACCTGGTCGGCTCGCCAGGTGATCTCGCTGTCGCGACCTTAGGGATCGACCCCTGCCCGCTCGGCCAGGCGTCGTCGGTCGAGCACCATCACCTGACCGCGTGAAAGTGCGACCGTGCCCCGCTCTTCCTCGTGGCGCAACACGTGGTTAGCGGTCGTTCGCGTTGTTGCGGCAAAGCTCGCGAGTTCGTGCTGGGTGAGCCGGACCGGCGACGAGGCGTCTTCCAGGGTTGCCATCGACAGCAGAGCGCGGAGTACCCGGAGTTCCGCCGGCACGTGGAGCAGATCGACCAACCTCTGCGTTGTGCTCTCGGCCTTTCCGATGATGATGGCGATGAGCTCCTCGGCCAGCTCCGGCCGAAAGCCGATGGCGGCGCGGAACTGTTCCCGTTCCACAGTGAGCGTCGCACCGGGGGACAGTGCTTTGACCTCCGTCGTCCGACGCCGCTGGTTCGAGAAGACCGCGAACTCACCGAACACATCGCCGGAGACGAGGATGTCAACGATCAGGATTGCTCCCGAAGGCGCGGACGACCGGACCGCGAACATCCCTTGTCGAACGAGGTGAAGCGAGTCCCCGGGATCGCCTTCGTGAAAGACGATGTCCCCCTTATCGAACGTTCGCTGGTTGGCAGTGACGCGGCCAGCGTCCACGGCCGCCAGGACATGGTGAAACAAGTTGTCGGCGCTCGTGTGTGATCTCCGAGTTTCGGCCTCGGAAGACATGACAGCCAGTCGATTCATTGTGCAAATCCTTCGCTCGAACTCGAACAGGACTTCCCCGAACTCCCTTTCTGACCTCCCTACAGCACAAGGGCCGGGCAAGCGGCCCGGCCAGGCGCATTCCCCCCTCGACGCGCCATTCGCCCGCTGGGGTCGCCCGGTTCGGGCCGAAGGCTACTTCCTATCTCGCTTTCCTCCGCCCTGGCCTGGTGTCGCTCGGCTACGAGGTTGAGGCAGGGAAGCATCGAGCGGAGGATCCGCCGCCCCGTCTCGGTGACAGAGACGCGATCGCTGCCATCGAGCGTCGGGCCCGAACCTCGAGGCGAAGAAC
>DASUYM010000331.1:0-5001 GCA_036377435.1 Propionibacteriaceae bacterium | reverse complement strand
GCAAGTACTTCTCAATCGAGCTGAGGATCTCCGCCCTGGCAGGGTCGATCCGACCACAGTGTGCCTCGATCACGGCTTCGGCGATCTCCCGGACCTTAACGTGCCCGTTCTGGGAGAGACGCACCAATAGCGACCACGCGCGCTCGGGACTGATGGCAAAGCGCTGGGCCAGCAGCCCGACCGCCACTCCGATCTGCTGCCGACGCGTCAGCGCGTCCTTGAGTTGTGCGATCTCGGCTTCCAACTCGGCCACTCGGGAGCTGATATTCAGGCTCTCGGCAACCAAGCCAACCTGTGTGGGTGGTGGTGGCGAGACCATGCGTCACCTCGATGACGTCAGGTCCGCGGACACAAGGCGGAGACCGATAGAGAACCAATGCGAGTGTAGCTGCCCGTCGAAACCTGCCACACGTTGCGGAGAATTCTCAGCCGCCGCCGAGGACGTCAGAGGACGGCCCCGCAGCATGGCTTCTCAGCTACGGGGCCTGAGGTGGGGCGGATCCTAGGTCTCAACGCCACCTTGGTTGCGACATACCCAATCAGCAGAGAAGCCAACGCCTTCGCCGGGATCAACTTGTGCCGACTGAACTTCGCCGTAGCCGTGGCCCCGTCCGCCCGACGTTTTGATCATTTGTGATCCTCAGCAGCCGTGTCCGAATGGATGCCGATGACGAAGGATGTGCGGGGAATTGGGCATGGATACGCATCGGCGTTCTCAGAGACTTCTTCGTTCGTTGGATAGCTTCAGAGGTTGCTTCTGACGTCACGCCGGTGTTTACATCAAAAGGTGGCCGAGAAGCGCGCCACGCCCCGTAGTGCATAACGAAGGGTTGTCGCGCTCATGGCCATCGCCGAAACCACCATGGTTTCTACTTCCCAGATCCCGCGCGAAGAGCTCGCCGAACGTACGCAGGACCTCCTCATTAAGGCCCAGACTGCAGATCGGGCCGAACGCCAGCGGATCCTCGATGAGGTTGTCACGTCCCATTTGTGGCTGGCGGAAACACTGGCTCGCCGGTTCGCACATCGTGGCGAGGATGATGAGGACCTCCTGCAGGTTGCGTGCACGGGGTTGGTTGAAGCATCTCAGCGTTTCGACCCGCATCAGGGCTCATTCGTTGGCTTCGCCGTCCCGACCATCACTGGCCTGCTCAAGCGGCACTTCCGCGATCATGGGTGGGTAGTACGTCCGCCGCGGCCGACTCAGGAACTTGCCTCGATCATCTGGCGACAGTGGCCCACCCTGGTGCAGCAGATGGGCGCCGTGCCACGAGCCCGAGATCTCGCCGAGGACCTGGGCGAGCCAGTCCGCGCGGTGCAGCAGGCGCGCTTCGCGAGTCAGGGCTACACCGCCTCCTCGATCGATGCGGCGATGTGCCGAGGGATTTGCTTCTGCTCCAACGAGACCGACGAAGACATTGACCGTACGGAAGCGCGGTTGATGATCGACGAGGCTCTGGCGCAGCTCGACGACAACGAACGGCGACTGATTCAGCTGCGATTCTTCGAGCAGCGCTCCCAGTCTGAGATCGCCGTGGAGATCGGCACCAGCCAGATGCAGGTCTCGCGGTTGCTGTCGCGACTACTGGTGAAGATGCGCACCATCATCGGCGTACCGGAGAGCTTGCCGGCCGCCTCGTAATCTGACCTCACCCGGGCCGGCGTACGGGAGTCGGCCCGGGCCTGTTTGCCCGGGGCCAGCCAAGCCGCAGCTCTCTCCTCAGGTGGTTTGTGTAGAGGAGGGGCTGGGAATACCAGACGCATGACCTTTGATCCCCGCTACGCAATCGTCGCAGCCTCTGACTCCGGGATCGGCAGGGCGACAGCCGTTGCCCTCGCGGAAGCCGGCATGGATGTCGGCGTTACCTGGCACAGCGACTCCGAAGGCGCCGACGCCACCGCCGAGGAAGTGCGATCCCGCGGGCGCAAGGCCGTGGTCAAGCAGCTCGACTACACAGACCTGCCCTCATGCGGAGTCACGGTCGACCTGATGATTGAGGACCTCGGCGGGCTCGACGTCTTCGTCAACAATGCCGGTATGGGAGGTTCGACGCCGCTGGTCGACACGTCCTACGACGAGTGGCGGAAGATCATCGCCACCAACTTGGACGGTACCTTCGTCTGCATGCGGCAAGCGGCGAAGCACATGATCAAGGCGGGCAACGGCGGCCGGTTGATCGCGGTGACCAGCGTGCACGAGCACCAGCCACGCGTTGGATCGGGCCCCTACGACGCCGCCAAGCACGGCATCGGCGGATTGGTCAAGACCTTCGCCCTTGAGCTGAGTCAGTACCAGATCACCGCGAACTCTGTCGCTCCGGGCGAGATCGCAACCCCGATGACTGGTCAGGAGGACCAAGATCCGCATCAGGAGGAACGGCTCGGCATCCCACTCGGTCGACCCGGCGATGCACGCGAAGTCGCAGCGGTGATTGCCTTCCTCGCGAGCCCGCAGGCCGGCTATGTGACGGGAGCGTCGTGGGTGGTCGACGGCGGAATGCTGCAGATGGGCCCTCAGGCCGGCTCGCATTTGACCAGTGCCGACTGGCGTAAGGGGTAGCAGGGGATGAAAGCTGTTACCTGGCAGGGCTTCCGTGACATCTCAGTGGAAGAGGTCGCCGACCCGGTCATCAAGGAGCCGAACGACGCGATCATCAAGGTCACCAGTACCAGCATCTGTGGATCCGATCTCCACCTGTACGAGACCATGGGCGCCTTCATGAGCCCTGGTGACGTACTGGGCCATGAGGCGATCGGCATTGTCCTGGAGGTCGGTCGCGACATCACTCAGATCCGTCCTGGCGATCGGGTGGTCGTGCCCTTTCAGATCTCGTGCGGCCACTGCTGGATGTGCGAGCGCCGGCTGTACACACAATGCGAGACGACCCAGGTACGCGGAGAGGGCAGCGGTGCCGCACTGTTCGGCTACTCGAAGCTGTACGGCCAGGTACCCGGCGCCCAAGCCGAGTATCTCCGCGTACCGGAGGCCCAGTTCACCCACATCCTGGTGCCGGACGGACCACCGGACGACCGCTTCATCTATCTGTCCGACGTACTGCCGACGGCGTGGCAGGGGGTGGAGTACGCCAGCGTGCCCGACGGTGGCTCGCTGCTCGTCCTGGGCCTCGGGCCGATCGGCGACATGGCCTGCCGGATCGCCCAGCAGAAGTGGATCGACAAGATCATCGGCGTGGATCTGGTGGACGAGCGCCTGGAGCGAGCGCTCGCCCATGGCATGCAGGTGATCGACCTTCGAGAGCACGAAGATGATCTTCCCGAGGTGGTACGCGAGCTGACTGACGGTCGTGGTCCGGACTCGGTGATCGACGCGGTGGGCATGGAGGCGCACGGTTCGCCCGGCGCGGCATTCGCCCAGCGCGTCTCGGCGCACCTGCCCGATGCTGTCACCGAGCCTTTGATGAAGAAGGCCGGACTCGATCGGCTGGCCGCGCTCTACACGGCAATCGAGACCGTACGCCGGGGTGGGACCGTCTCGCTGTCGGGTGTCTACGGCGGCATGGCCGATCCGATGCCGATGATGTCGTTGTTCGACAAGCAGATCCAGCTCCGGATGGGTCAGGCCAATGTGAAGCGCTGGATCCCCGACATCATGCCGTTCCTGACCGACGATGACCCGCTCGGCGTGGAAGAATTTGCCACTCACCGGCTGTCGCTCGCCGAGGCTCCGGCGGCGTACGGCATGTTCCAGCGCAAGGCCGACGGCGCGGTCAAGATCATGCTCAAGCCGTGGGCATAAATCCGGTCGTGACCATGCCGGAACTTGTTTACTTCTCGAACCTGCGGGTACCCCTGATTCAATCCACAATCCATCTGATTGGAGAAAGTCGTGACGAGCCCTACCTACGATCCGACGAGCGGGCCCGTGGACCCGGGCGTCGAGCAACCCGACCCCCGCCTCGGTGAGGCCACGCCGAGCGGCACCTTCTCTGGTTCCGAGGGAGGCTCCACCGCCGATACCGCCAAGGGCGAAGCGGCCAACGTCAAGGACACCGCCGTCGGTGCCGCCTCCGGCGTGAAGGACGTGGCCAAGAGCGAGGTCTCGAACGTGGCCGGCGAGGCCAAGTATCAAGTCAGGAACCTGGTGGACCAGACGAGGTCTCAGTTGCGGGGCCAGGCGAGTAACCAGAAGTCGCAGCTCGCATCAAGGCTGAACAGCTGGGCGTCTGAGCTCGGCTCCATGGCCTCGAAGTCTGACGATTCTGGGCCGATGACGGAACTCGCGTACGAGGCGTCACGCCGCGTCGGCGGGATGTCCCATTGGCTTGACAACCATGAGCCCGCTGACCTGCTCGATGAGGTCAAACGGTTCGCTCGTCGTCGGCCGTTCGCTTTTCTGGCTCTGGCAGCCGCGGCCGGCGTAGTGGCTGGCCGAGTGACCCGGGGCGCCGTGGCCGCGAACACCAGCGTTGACTCCGACACCGAGCCGACGCCCGCGCGTGCGTACGACAGCGATCTCTCCGCTCGCGGCGACTACGACGGCGGCCTGGAAGGTGGCGGAGCGTACGGTGCCCGCACGTACCAGAGCGGTGGCTACGACCCGAGCTACGGCGAAATGGCGACCGAGACCAGCTACCAGGGCGGCGGCATGCCGGCTCCGGGGCAGGGCGAGGTACGCCGATGACCGATTACGCAGGTCAGGCGCCCCCGCGGCGCCCATATGAAGACATGCCAGACGCAACCGGTGCAGATAAGAGCATCGGGGAGGCGATTGGCGATGTGACGCGCGACTTGTCGGTCCTGGTTCAGCAAGAACTGGCACTAGCAAAGGCTGAAGTTCGCCAAACCGCCACCCGAGCCGGCCAAACCGCTGGGATGTTCGCCGGTGCCGCAGTCGCTGCCTTCTTGTTCGTGCTCTTCTTGTCGCTCGCCCTCTGGGTGGCAATCAGCGACAGAACTGGGCCTGGCTGGGGGGCGGTCATCGTGGCCGTGATCTGGCTGGTGGCCGGCGTGGTGCTCTACCTCGTCGCCCGCGCCCAAATG
>DASUYM010000330.1:0-20128 GCA_036377435.1 Propionibacteriaceae bacterium | reverse complement strand
CACCAGCCTTGCGCTAGCCGATGTTCGGCTGAATCAGATCATGAAGAAGCTCAGCGCGTGGGCGGCCATCCTCGCCGTTCCTACCCTGGTGACGAGTTTCGTTGGAATGAACGTCGGCTTCCCGCTTCAGAGTAGTAGCACCGGCTTTTGGGTCTATTTCCTGCTGATGATCACCGCTAGCGTGGTGCTGTACTTCGTCTTCCGGGCCAAGGATTGGCTCTAATCAGTCTCGCGCAACGCCGAGAACGAGGGGTTTGGGTAGGGTTACGTCGCAAGAGTCCCTGTGGCGAATGCGCCCAGGGGCTTCGGTTTTCTCTACGTGGTGGAGAGCTAGAAGGGACGGCGGTCTATGCCGGCGATTGTGGTGGTGGGCGCCCAGTGGGGCGACGAGGGAAAGGGAAAGGCGACCGACCAGCTCGGTGATCGCGTCGACTACTGCGTCCGTTACTCAGGCGGCAACAACGCCGGCCACACGGTGGTGGTTGACGGCGAGCGCTACGCCTTGCATCTCCTGCCATCAGGCATCCTGAACCCCAACTGCGTCCCAGTGATCGGCAATGGGGTCGTCGTCGACCTCGACGTGCTGTTCAGCGAGATCGAGGGCCTTGCGGCGCGTGGCGTGGACGCTTCGCACATGGTCATTTCTGCTAGCGCGCACCTCATCACCTCCTACCACCAGGTGATCGACAAGGTCACCGAGCGTTTCCTCGGCAAGGCTCGGATCGGCACAACCGGACGCGGCGTCGGCCCCGCGTACGCGGACAAGGTCAACCGGATCGGTCTGAGGATTCAGGACCTGTTCGACGAGTCGATTCTCCGCCAGAAGGTGGAAGCTGCCCTCGAGCAGAAGAACCACCTGCTGGTCAAGGTCTACAACAGGCGGATGATCGATCCGGCGGAGGTCACCGACCACCTGATCTCCCACGCGGAGCGGATCAGACCGCACGTCGTTGACGTCAGCGTGCTGCTCAACGAAGCGCTCGATGCCGGAAAGGTCGTGCTGTTCGAGGGTGCCCAGGCCCACCATCTCGATGTCGATCATGGAACCTACCCCTACGTCACCTCCTCCAACCCGGTTGCCGGCGGCGCGTGCGTCGGTACCGGGGTGGGCCCCACCCGAATCGACAGGGTTGTCGGAATCGCGAAGGCGTACACCACACGGGTCGGCGAGGGCCCGATGCCGACGGAGCTGCTCGACTCAGACGGGGACAAGCTTCGCGAGGCTGGCGTCGAGTTTGGGACCACGACGGGACGCAAGCGTCGTTGTGGCTGGTTCGATGGTTTGGTCGTCCAGACGGCGGCGCGTGCCAACGCGTTCACCGACATCTTCTTGACCAAGCTCGACGTGCTCACCGGCTGGGAGAAGATCCCGGTCTGTGTTGGCTACCAGGTGAACGGCGTCCGCTATGACAGCATGCCGCTCACCCAGTCGGAGTTTCACCATGCCATTCCGATCTACGAAGAGTTGGACGGGTGGACCGAGGACATCACCGGCTGCCGGGAATTCGACGACTTGCCGAAGAACACGCAGGCGTACGTGAATCGGATCGAAGAGCTCTGCGGCGCCCGGATCTCCGGCATTGGCGTTGGTCCTTCCCGCGAGCAATCCATCGTCATAAACGATCTGCTTTGATTGAGCCTCCTCGCGGACCCGACTACCCAGGCGGCTGACCGGCTCCTCGAAGCCCGCCCTAGGCGGGAAGGACCCCACGTACCTGGCTCTCACGGGAGTGGGCCGGATTGCCGTCGTAAGGCTCTATCGATACGTCGACGATGTTGAAGCCTTGGAGCTGCCCGGCGAGCGCCGGTGGCAGCGGGTAGGTGGCTCGTCCGTCGTCGGGCAGCACCCCCAACGGATACATTCGCTGGCCGTCAGCGTTGATCAGCCACACCTCTCGGTAGCGATCCGGGCTGGGCGGCGCGTCGATCTGCACCCTGAGCTCAGGACGTCCCCGATCGCGAAGGAGCTCGGCGGTGCCTTGCCCAGTCTGTCCCGGAAGTGCCTCCAGAGAAGTGCTCGAGGCGACCTCGACCCTGTCGCGGGCGACGACGGTGGTGATGCCGGCGCCGATGATGAGGCCGAACACCGCCGCGGCGGCCACCAAAAACCATGATCGCAATCTCGGAGTTCGGCGTGGCAGTTCGGCGATAGTCGCCGCCGACGGTGGCGGCTCGGCAGAAGGCTCGGTTGTGGCAGGAGCAGTCGCCGGACTGGCGAGTTGGACTTGAATGGACTGCCATATGGCGTCTGTCGGCACGAGCTGGGGGGCGACGTGCTCAGGCTGACGGCCGAGGTGGGCGATCCGGCTCAGCTCCCCAAGTTCATTGCGGCACTCGGCGCAGCCTGCAAGATGATTCTGCTCGGCCGCGGTCAGCGGATCGTCGATGCCCAGTGCGCTGTCGGCGAGCCGATCGGGACTCAGGTGGGCCATGACGTCACCTCCGCCAGCTGAGTACGCAGATGACGTAAGGCACGCCGGGCGTGGCTCTTCACCGTTCCTACTGGGAGGTCGAGTTGCTCAGCGATCTGCGGGTAGCTGCGTCCTTCCCAGAAGGCAAGCTGGAGAATAGTGCCGCGTGGCGGGGGGAGTCGGCCAATCTCCTCGGTCAGCACGATGCGATCGATCAATGTCGAAAAAGTCTCAGGTTGCACGTGGACGTCGGTGGTGTCGGTCACGGCCTGAACGAGCCGCAGGTCACGGCCGCGGGCCCGCTGTCGATCGGCAATGCGGTGACGTGTAATGCCGATCAGCCAGCCGGATAGGCTGCCTTTCTCCGCTTGATAGTTGTCGCGGGCACGCCATGCGCTCACAAACACCTCCTGCGTGATCTCCTCACCGTCACTTGAGCTGTCGAGCGCGCGATAGGCAATCGTGTAAATCAATGGCGCCAGGCGCCGGAATACCTCCTGCAAACAGGCTTCGTCACCCCCGGCGAAGCCCATGCTGAGCTCGGCTTCAGTCGCCGCGCGCCAATCGATATGTTCGCCGACCACCTCCGGCTCGAGACGCGCGTCGTCGACCACGGAAATCACCCTAACGCGGCCCGGCTCGGCAACGATCCGCGGCGCGTGACAGGACTGCGTCACACGGGCCGCGCAGTCACGACAACATTCGCCTGGTAGCCCCCTGATCGACGGTAAGTCCCACCGCAAGTGAGGATCCGCAGCAGCGGCTTCCCCTCTCGCGTGAACACCTCGCGCAAATCGAGGTCCCGTTTGCCGATCAGTCGGATGGTGCTCACTCGAAATCGCTCCGTGCCCCTATTGGTTGTGATCACGATGTCGTCTCCGCGGCGTAGCTGCTTCAATGCGACCAGCGGTCCCACCCCGTACTCGCGGCTGTCGACATGACCGCCGAGGACAGCGGATCCGCGGGCGGAGCCCGGTCTAGGCCCGTACGCATACCAGCCGATTTCAGAGGGTCGGGTCGGCACCGCCATGGCGCCCGTGTCGTCGATGGTCACGGCCGTGATCGGCATCTTCAGGTCGAGACGTGGGATGGCCAGCATCCGTGGCGGACCGGGCTCGCCTTTGTCGGCTCTGGACTGGGTTGCCGCACGCGTGGGCGACCCCGACAGCCGTTCGGAGCCAGGGCTGATCGCGGCGTCGGGGCCAGCGGGTGGAGCGATCGGCGACCGATCGTGCGCCTCGCGCGTCGGCGCTGATGCACTTGCCGGAAGGATCTGTCCGCTGCCGCTGTCCGTCGCGATTGCCAGCCGCCATCCGGCGAGCATCACCACGAGGCACGAAACGAGCAGGGCAGTCAGCCATCGCCGACCGCCCTGCTGCCCGAACATCAGTGATCACCGCACCATGAACGCCCGGCGGCGATAGAGCTGCCAGCCAGATACGGCTGCACCCAGCGTCGCCACCGCTGCCAGGCTTGCCCACAGCGGCGCAGCGGCAGAGCTGGCGGCCTGACCGCCGGTGCCTCCTGGAACGCTATTGGGCGAGCCGTTCATGCCACTGATGGCCTGAACTGCGAGCTCAAGGTTCTCGTCCTCGGCCGACCCCCACGCGTAGACGATCGTGGTGGTGCCTTCAGCCACCTTCAAGGAGGCCGGACCGATCACCACATCCTCGGTGCCAGCCAACACAACGTCGGCCTTGACCGTGCCGGGGTCGATCTCCGCCGACTTCTCCTTGGGATTGGCGAGGTCAGTGAAGACCGGTTCGCCACCGGCTCGCACGTCAACCTCCGGGGCCGCCGCATTGTGCCGGACAATGACGCGAGCCTTCCCGGCCGGAAGACTGGACACATCGTTGACGTACGGGGTGAGGGTTGGCTTGCCGCTGTCGGTGAGGTGCGCCACGACTGTGATGTTCGCTCCGTCAGGCACCTTAACGTTGTTCGCCGACATGATCGCATCGCCGTCCGGCCCGTCGCCTGCCTTGACGACCTTGAGATCGTAGCTACCTCCTGGCAACATCTGCGGATCGGTCAGGGTGCCTGGCTCGAAGTCTTCCAAGAGCGCCTTGCCGTTCGCATACACGTCGACCGTGGCATCCGGAACGCCGTGCAGGATCGACACCGTCGCGTTGCTTGCCCCGTGCGCCGGGGCGATGGCCACCGCCGTAAAGGCCGACGCCACAGCTGCCGCGCCGACCAGACTGAGTAACCGCCGTTGTACTGCCATTGGACCTCCTGAAGCTGGGTTGGATTACTTTGGCTATTTGCGTTCTCGACCCGTGCTCCGGATGCACTTGCAGCGAATTAGTTGACCGGCGACCGCCGGCAAGTGTCGCCCCGATGGCCGAGGCAGTGCCTACGGGCGCTGACTTGTGGCGGCAAGCAGCCCGAAATCCGTCACTTCCCTGCAGCTGGTACGCACAGTGAAGCGGGGAACCCGAGCAAGGGATACAGATCATCACGGTGGAAGCGCGTGATCGCCTTGATGTGCCGGTCGGTCAGGGTGAGGACGAACAGTCCGGCTTGCCTCGCGATTCCCTTTTGTTGATCACTGAGATAGCTGGCGAAGGACGGTTGGTTGTTGGCTCGACCGGGAATGAGGTGGACACCACGTTCGCCACGGAAGTCAAAGCTGGCCTGCAGGAAGGACCGAATGGCGTCCGGGCCGCGGTATTGGTGCGGCGCAGGAGGCATGGACAGCCACGCGTCATCGGTGAGTAACCTCAGAACGCCGGCGATGTCGGCAGCGACGTACGCCTCGGCGAAGCGCCGTGCAAGATCACGCTCCTCGGCTGACTTTGGTGGCGGCGGGCGATCGGTATTGCTGCGAGAACCCTGGAGAGCCGCGCGACCACGCTGAAGAGTTCCCTTGATCGCTGTCTGGCTGGTCTTGAGCATTGCCGCCACCTCTTCAGTGCCGAACCCGAGGACGTCGCGCAGCAGAACCGTTGCGGCCTGGCGGGGCGGCATCCGTTGCAAGCCAGCAATGAACGCCAGCGCGATCGCCTCGGTCTGGCTGTAGCGGGCTCCCGGGCCGGGTGCCGCGTCCGGGATTCCCTCGAGCAAGGTGTCGGGATAAGGCTGGAGCCACCGGATCTCATCACGTCGCGTCGGTTCTGGCGGCTGGAACGGTGGCGTCGGCTCACTCGGAATCCGGCGGCCGGCTCGGATGGCATTCAGACAGGTGTTCGTGGCGATGCGGTACAGCCACGAGCGCACCGAGGATCGCCCTTCAAACCCGGCGAGCCCTAGCCACGCCGCCAACAACGTCTCCTGCAGCATGTCCTCGGCATCTGTCAGCGAGCCAAGCATTCGGTAGCAGTGTGCCAATAACTCCCGCCGGTATGGATCAGTGAGGTCTCGAAACGCCTGCTCGTTGCCGGCGCGAGCCCGCTCCAGCGTCGCCTGATTCACCCTGTCAGCTTGGCCCATTCTTGCTTTGAGCTGCTCGCGCATCGCGCTTTGAATCCGCCGCCGTCGTCGTCGCTCGCAGAGGAAGAACGCCTCCGCTCGCTCCTTCTCCGTTCGGCGGCGCGCGATTTCCGACGCTCGCAGCTGTGTCGCGAATTTGACGGGCTTCGTTCCGTCTGCGGTCGCGGCGGTGTCTGAATGAGTAGGAGGACCGGATCGCCTCCGATTCAGCAAATCACGGAGGGAGATCATGATGACCGAAGCCACAAGCCCTGCGCTGGAGATCGCGCTGGCATACCACGAGGCCTGGACGAGCCATGACCTGGACAAGGCGTTGACCTATATAGCCGACGAGATCGTCTGCGATGCGCCAGCCGGCCGCCTGGAGGGCGCGGCCGCATACCGCGAGTTCATGGGCCCGTTCGTGCAAATTCTCACCGCCTCGAAACTCATCGCCGCCTTTGGTGATCACGAGACGGCGCTCGTCATGTACGACACGGAAACGAAGCCGGTCAAGAGCGCACCCGGCGCCGAATGCGTCACCGTCAAAGACGGCAAGATCACCTACAGTCTTTTCGTCTTCGACCGCGCCCCATTCGATGCCGCCCGCAACAGAGAGCTGTCGAATCCGGTTAGCGAGTAGGGCGCATACTGGCCGCGAGCGTCGGAGCTCGACTCCGGCGAGTGCAGGAGGATCTGGTGAATCCAGCCGGAATTGTGGCACAGGCACCAAGCCGTCCTTCACCAGATGTGACGAACGAGCCGGATTGCGGCGAGCGAGCGCGAGCGGCTGCTAAGAAGCAGCGCCGCCCAGCCGATATGCGGTAACCGCAGCGCCGTCCACGACCCACCTGCTGTCGCCGGTCGGATAGGCGCGTGTGGTGTGACTTGCGCCACCGTGGAACGTCTCCACGATGCTGCCGTCGACGAAGACCCTGGCTGGATCGGTTGGGGTGCCCTCCGCTGCTGAAACGAGCATGTCGCCATGATCATCAACGAGCCGGAGAGCTACCGGCCCGCCAGCCACCAGTTCGAAGGCGTCAGCCTGGAAGGGCGTGCCAGGCCGCCACTCCAGGCCTCCGACTCGCAGCCCCTCAAGCTCGGCTGCGGGCCGCATGCCGAGGACGCCATCGCGTACATACAGCTCCCGCGGAAAGGTCAGTACGCCGGCCCAGCCCGCCTCCGCGATCTGCTGGGCGCTGCGACCGAGTTCCATAGCCCAGCCCCACAGCAACGTACGATCCGGTTCAGCCAGCACCTGCGGGGCGAAAAATGCAGGGCCGTCGTCAAGCACACCTCCGGAGGTGACCTTGAACGTCAATCCCTGATCCTGCGCGACCAGGTCGCCGAGCAGATAGCGCACTCCGGTCGGTCGGCCACCGCTAGCCGACACGTGACAAAGCGAGATCAGCAAGACCCATCGCCCATCGAGCTGCACAAGGTTCGGGCACTCCCAGATATCGGCGGGAGCGACCCCCGCGGCGATCGGGTCGTCGGTGCTGAGCAATGTCCCCAGTTCGGTCCAACGGCTGAGGTCGTCGCAGCCATACAGCTGTAACCGAGGCTGCCCGTAAGGTTGCCCAGCACCTTGCACGGCATAGCGTCGGCCGTCGTGGACGAAGATGAATGGATCCCGGATCTCGTCGATCTCTGAGGTTCTCGAGATGCCCGACACGGGCAACTCATCTTGCTGCCAACGAATCATCGACCGGTCGGACCGGGCAAGGGCGACGACGGCGTTCCCGGCGTGGTGGTGGTTGGCTGTGTAGATGGCCGTTGGCACTCCGCCATCGTCGACCAGGCAGCCGGTCCAACAACCGGCCTGATCAATGAGCCCCGGCCGCGGGGTCAGCGCGATGGGGTGCCCCTGCCAACGGAGCAGGTCAGTCGAACTGACGTGGCCCCAATGGATTGCATTGTGCACCGGCTCCGCGGGGTTGTACTGAAAGAACACGTGATAGCGGCCGTCGATCCGACAGAGACCATTCGGATCATTGAGCCATCCCTGTGACGGCCGGATGTGCAGGGTGGGGAAGCTGGGATCGGCCACGGAGCGAAACGCTACCTGGTTCGGCGGCTCACATCACTAGCTCGCCAGCCGCTGACGCTTAGGTAGGCTCTTGGCACGTGGTGGGTCCGCTGCGCGTGCTGGTGATCGGTTCAGGTGGACGTGAGCATGCGCTGAGTTTGGCGCTGAGCCGCGACCCGGCGGTGGTCGAGCTGCACGCGGCGCCGGGCAACCCCGGCACTGCCGCGCTCGGGGCAAATCATCGCATCGACCCTCTTGACGGCGATGCTATGGCGCATCTGGCGAGCCGGCTCGGAGTCAATCTGGTCGTCGTAGGACCTGAGGCCCCGCTCGTTGCGGGTGTCGCTGATGCCGTACGCGAGGCGGGGATTGCCTGCTTCGGCCCATCTGCGGCCGCCGCCCAACTGGAAGGCAGCAAGGCCTTCGCCAAGCAGGTAATGGCCGCAGCCGGCGTGCCCACCGCTTGTTCCGCAGAATGTGTGACGCGCGACCAGGTGGAACATGCGCTCGACGAGTTCGGGCCGCCGTATGTGGTCAAGGACAATGGGCTGGCAGCCGGGAAGGGCGTCGTCGTGACCGGCGACCGGCAGCTCGCTGTTGATCATGCATCGCGTTGCGGTCGGGTGGTGATCGAGGAGTTTCTCGATGGGCCTGAGGTGAGCCTCTTCGCAATCACCGATGGACGCACAGTACGTCCCCTGCAGCCCGCGCAGGACTTCAAGCGCGTCGGGGACGGGGACACGGGGCCCAATACCGGCGGCATGGGGGCCTACACGCCGCTGCCTTGGGCACCGGATGATCTTGTTGAGGAGGTCACCCAGAGGGTGCTGCAGCCAACTGTGGATGAGATGGCACGGCGCGGCAGCCCATTCAGCGGGCTGCTGTACGCCGGCCTAGCGCTGACCTCGAACGGTGTTCGGGTGGTCGAGTTCAATGCCCGGTTCGGCGACCCTGAGACCCAGCCACTGCTGGCCCGCGTCGTGACGCCGCTGGGTGGACTCCTCCATGCTGCGGCCACTGGTGATCTTGCTCTATGTCCCGAGTTGGAGTGGGGAAGCGGTGCGGCGGTAGCCGTTGTCCTCGCGGCTGCCGGGTATCCGGGTACTCCGACGACCGGAGGGGTGATTACTGGGCTCAAGGCGGCGACGAGGAACGGCAGTGAGGTCATCCATGCCGGAACGGCCCTCGATTCTCAGGGGAACCTGATCAGTGCCGGCGGCCGGGTGCTTGCTGTTGTCGGGCTCGGTGAGGATATCGACGTAGCCCGCGACCGGGCATATCAGTCGATCGCGGAAATCCAGCTCGAGGGATCCTTCTACCGCCACGACATCGCTGCGTCCGCCGCCCGGCTGGTGGTGAGCTGAGAAGTGCGGATCGGCAATGTGCTGGCCAACCGCTATGCCTCGGCAGCGATGCGTGAGTTGTGGACGGCCGAGAGCAAGATCATCTCCGAACGCCGACTGTGGCTCGCGGTGGTCGCCGCACAACGTGATCTTGGCGTGGATTTCGGCGGCGACGACCCCGCTTTAGTGATCAAGGCCTACGAAGCCGTGGTTGAGCAAGTTGATCTGGCCAGCATCGCCGAACGGGAGAAGATCACCCGGCATGACGTGAAAGCTCGGATCGAGGAATTCAATGCGCTGGCCGGCTTCCAGCACCTGCATAAGGGAATGACCTCCCGCGACCTTACGGAGAATGTCGAGCAGCTGCAGATCGTCTCCTCTCTCAAGATCATCCGGGACCGGATCGTGGCGACACTGGTTCGGCTGGCCCAGCTGGCCACCTACTACGCAGATCAGCCGATGGCTGGGCGGACCCACAACGTCGCTGCACAGATCACCACCTTGGGGAAGCGTTTCGCGACGACTGCGAACGAGCTGCTGCTGGCGTACCAGCGGATCGAGGAGCTGCTCGGCCGCTATCCGTTGCGTGGCATCAAGGGTCCGGTGGGTACCAGCCAGGACATGCTCGACCTGCTGGGTGGCGACCACGACCGGTTGGAGCAGCTCGAGCGGCGGATTGCTGATCATTTGGGCTTCAGGCACGTTCTGGTGAGCACCGGCCAGGTCTATCCGCGATCCCTCGACCTCGACGTGATCAGCGCCCTGGCTCAGGTCGCGGCGGCGCCCTCAAATCTGGCGACCTCCATCCGGCTGATGGCCGGGCACGAGTTGGTCACCGAGGGCTTCCAGCCCGGCCAGGTCGGTTCGAGTGCCATGCCGCACAAGATGAACGCCCGCTCCTGCGAGCGAGTCAACGGCCTGGCGGTGATCATCAGGGGTTACCTCTCGATGGTGGGCGAGCTCGCAGGTGATCAATGGAACGAAGGCGACGTGTCCTGCTCGGTGGTCCGTCGAGTCGCGCTTCCCGATGCATTCTTTGCACTCGACGGCCTCTTCGAGACGTTTCTCAGTGTGCTCGAGGACTTCGGGGCATTCCCGGCGGTCATCAGCGTCGAGCTGCAGCGCTACCTGCCGTTTCTGGCGACGAGCAAGGTGCTGATCACGGCCGTGCGGCACGGAGTTGGTCGGGAGACCGCACATGAAGTGATCAAGGAGCATGCGATCGCGGTCGCTCTGGAGATGCGTGAGACTGGTCGCACCGGCAACGACCTGTTGGATCGCTTGGCAGCCGATCCGAGGCTAGGGATCTCGCGCGCTGAGCTCAACGCGGCTCTCGCCAACCCGCTCGACCTCGCCGGCACGGCGGGGCAGCAGGTGGCGACGCTGGCAGACCAGATCGAGAAGATTGCTGCGTTCCATCCAGAGGCGGTCGGCTACCGTCCCGGCCCGGTGCTTTAGAGGATCCCGCGGAAATTGCTGTGCGCACCTACCTGCTGCTAGCGGCGGCGGAGTTCAGGCGGTACAGCACTTATCGGCTGGCGATCCTGGCTGGCATCACCACTCAATCGGTCTTCGGGTTGATCCGGGTCAGCGTTCTATTCGCGGCCATTTCCTCCGCTGGCGGCACGCTGGCTGGCTACGACCGGCAGTTGGCCTCGACCTACGTCTGGCTCGGCCAGGCCCTGCTGGCCCCGTGGCGCTGCTCGGTTGGATGGAGATTGCCGAGCGCGTCAGCAGCGGTGAGATCGCCGTCGACTTCGCCCGACCCGTCGACTTGCAGCTGGCCTGGTGGGCACGTGACCTGGGCCGTGCTGCTTTCCAGCTGCTGTCCCGCGGCCTACCGCCGCTGTTCATTGGCGCCGTGACGGTTGGCCTCGCCTGGCCGGACTCGTGGAGTGCCTATCCGCTGGGTTTGATGAGCCTGTTTCTGGCCGTCTCAATCAGCTTCACGCTCCGGTTCCTGGTCAACTTGATCGCGTTCTGGACGCTCGACGTACGCGGATTCATGGGGCTCTACCTCGTCATTGTCGCTCTCTTCACCGGCCTATTAATTCCAGTGCACCTCTTTCCGAAGTGGCTTCAAGTCGTGGCCTACGCCACGCCGTTCCCGTCGATGCTGCAGTCGCCGATCGACGTGCTCTCCGGCTGGGTTCTCGGCTGGGCCGCGGCGGCGCTCGTCGCCAGCCAGCTCGGCTGGCTGCTCGCTCTCCTCGGCCTCGCCAGACTTGTGCAGTGGCGAGCCGCACGTCGGCTGGTGGTGCAGGGTGGCTGAGCTATCGGCCGCGGAAGCCTATCGCGTCCTCATCGGCTCCCGAATCCGCAGCCAGCTGGCCTATCGGGCCAGCTTCTGGCTGAACGTCGCTACGTCGGTGGGCATTGGGCTGGTGGAGTTCATCGAGATTTACGCGATCTTTGCCAACGTGCCCGTCTTCGGTGGACTCGATTTGAGACAAAGCGCGCTGGTCTTCGCCCTCGCCAACATAGGTTTCGCGCTCGCGGACACGATCTTTGGCCAGCTTGACACGATTCCCACCTACTTGCGTCTGGGGCGGTTGGAGGTCCTTCTCGTACGGCCGATGCCGTTGCTGCTGCAGCTCGTCACGTCCGAGGTTCAGATGCGCCGGCTGGGCCGGCTCACCGTAGGAATGCTCATCGTCTTCATCGTGCTGCCGGGGCTTGATCTCAGCTACACCGCGGGCACGGTCTATCTGCTGGTGGTCACCCCGTTCGTCGGAGCGGCCATCTACGGCGCCTTCTTCGCCACGGCTGGCGGCGTGCTGTTCTTTCTCATCGACGGCGCCGAGTTCACCTCGGCCTTCGTTTACGGCGGCAGCTACGCGGGTCAGCTCCCCGGTAGTGTGTTGATCACGCCGATCCGCATCTTGTTCACCTTCGTCTTTCCGGCGACCGTTACCGCGTACCTTCCGTCGTTGTTGATCATCGGACTTCCGGGGCCGAGGTTCCTCCCTGCTTGGCTCGGCTGGTTTGCGCCGGTGTTCGCAGTCTGGGCTTGGCTGCTGGCATGGCTGGCGTGGCGCGCTGGTATCCGCAGGTTCACCGGGGCAGGAGGCTGAGATGACGAGCGAACCAATCGTCCAGCTCGAGGATCTGCATCGCTCCTTCACGGTGCGGCAGAAGGTCGGGCGGCTGCGCCGGCAGACGAGGGTTGTGCACGCCGTCGCCGGGATCAGCGCATCGATCCAGCCGGGCGAGGCGGTTGGATACATCGGAGCGAACGGTGCCGGGAAGTCCACCACGATCAAGATGCTGACCGGCATCCTCGTCCCATCCAGCGGGCGGGTGCGAACGTGCGGCTACGACCCGGTGCCGCAGCGTCGGCGGCTGGCTCGCGACATCGGAGTGGTCTTCGGGCAGCGGAGCCAATTGTGGTGGGACCTGCCGCTGCGCGACTCGTTCCGCATCCTGGGTGCGATCCACCGGCTGCCGACTGCGGAGGCCACAGTCAGGACCGAGCAGCTGGTGGAGCGCCTCGGACTTGCCGAGCTGCTGGACACGCCCGTACGGCAGCTCTCGCTCGGCGAGCGCATGCGAGGCGAGGTGGCGGCGTCCCTGGTCCATCGCCCCCGGTTGCTGGTGCTGGACGAGCCCACCATCGGTCTGGACATGATCAGCAAGGAGCGGTTGCGCCATTTCCTCGTTGCCGAGCGGGCGCAGTTCGGCACCACGTTGCTGCTGACCACGCACGACATGGGTGACATCGAACGGCTGTGCGACCGGGTGCTGGTGATCGACCGCGGCCGCCTGGTCTTCGACGGCACGCTACCCAGCCTGGCAGAGCGCGTGGCGCTACAGCGCGTGCTGGTGGTCGATCTGCCCGAGCCGCGCCCAGACCTCCAGGTGAATGCGGCGGCTCATATCGGCAGCGATCTTGATGGCCAGCGGCAGCGACTGGCCTTCAGCCCCAAGGAGACCACGGCAGCCAGGGTCTTAGCAGAAGTCAGCGCTGTGACCGAGGTGGTCGACCTGACCTTGGAGGAGCCTGCCATCGAGGACATCGTTCGCACCTTGTACGGGGTCGGCTGAGTCTTCAGCCGGCACGACAAAAGCCCCTCAGTCATAGCGACTGAGGGGCCTTTCGTCGATGAAGATCAGGTGAGGGTCGTGGCCTCGTCCGGCATAAGCAGCCAGGCGACGAGATAGATCAAGATCTGTGGGCCTGGGAGAAGCAAGCTGGCCACGAAGGCGATTCGGACGACGGTCGGATCGATGTTGAAGTGGCGGGCGATTCCAGAGCACACGCCGGCGATCATCCGGTCGTCACGAGGGCGGGAGAATGACATCTCGAAGCTCTCCTTTCTGGACTTCACAGTGGGGTGGTTATACCTCCACTCTGAGGCAGCATTCCGCCGCAGCGGCCCGATTGCTGGCTCGGTCCGGGTCGTCCTCAGGGCCCAAGACGTGGCTTCCCTGAGCAGGATTGCCGTGATTCGGGAAAGGTTGACGTACGACACATGGCTACCGTTGGGCAGCACGCGGAATTGACTGAGAGACTATGCCGGTGGACCGGCCGAAGCGGGCGCTCCCTGAAGAGCCAGACGACGTTGAGTCATATGTAGCCAAACGGTCTCGCGGCTTCACTCAAGCTGACAGCGGCGACCGCATTGTGGTGCGTCCAGCGCGCGCCGCTCGAGCACTCGAGCCGAGTGCGATCGGATCCCAGACACACATGGCAGACCGCGATCATCTACGGTTCTCCGACCCAACCACGCCCCGTCGAGCGTTGTTCGCGGAACCGTTGAGTTGGAATCTCGACGAGGACGAGCCTATTCCGACCGGGGTGCGGACAGTCGGCCGGCGTGCCATCGTTGATCTTGAGCCAGCCCAATCTGGCCAACCCGTTCTGCCGTCGCAGCCGGCGCAGCCGCTCGTCGTGCCCCAGGAGGCTCCGAAGCCGCGACGCAGTGCGACCTCGATACTTCCCGAGCCTGCGGTTGAGCTGCCGAAGATCACTGCGCAGAAGGTTCGACCGCCCGACCCCACGCCCGTGCCGGCCCAGCCGGCAACACCGATCGCGACTCCCGTCGCACGCGCAGCCCCCAAGGAACAGAGGCAGCCGAACGGGCCCGCTCCGCCGATCGATCGTCCCGCTCCGCCGATCGATCGTCCAGTAGCGCCGCGGCCCCAGACGCCGCCGGTGGCTCGACCGTCGCCCCACATGGAACAAGCGGTGCCGATCCGACCAGCATCGACGGTCAGGCCCCAGGACCGCCCGGCGACGACCCTACGACCAGGGCCTGGACAGACCGTCCAGCGCACTGCTGCTCCCGCTCGAGGTCGGGTCAGGTCTTTGCGACCGACCGTCCACCACAAGGTGCCGCCGATCATCGTCGACCGGCTGATCAAGAGCTACAACGGCACTCTCGCCGTACATAATCTGAGCTTTATGGTCGAGCCTGGACGGGTGACCGGTTTCCTGGGCCCCAATGGTGCAGGGAAGACCACCACCATGCGGATTCTGGTCGGGTTGGTCACCCCAACCACCGGTACGGCGACGTTTGGCGACCTCGCCTACGCAGACTTGCCACATCCCCAACAGACCGTCGGATGCGTGCTCGACGCGCGCTTCCACCCCGGCCGTAGTGGCCGCAACCACCTTCGTGTGCTCGCGCCGACGGCCGGCGCAAGCGATCGCCGGGTCGACCAGCTGCTCAGCGACGTCGGCCTGGGGGAAGTCGCCCGGCAACCGGTCGGGGCGTACTCCATGGGCATGCAGCAGCGTCTCGCACTAGCCGCAGCGATGCTCGGCGATCCGGATTATCTGATCTTGGATGAGCCGGCGAACGGCCTCGACCCGCAAGGGATCCGCTGGCTGCGCGCGTTCCTGCGCGACTTTGCGGCAAGTGGCCGGGCCGTGTTGATCTCCTCCCATCTGCTGAATGAGATCGAGGCCACTGCTGACGACATTGTTGTGATCAACAGGGGCCGGCTGCTGGCGCACATGCCGATGTCGGAACTCAACTTGGGCGAGGGCACCACCCGCGCCCGGGTGCCAGACCTGAGGGCCGCGCTGCATGCTCTCGCAGCCATTGGCGCTGATGTGGAGACCGCGGCTGACGAACACGGCGCCTATCTGCGCATTCACAGCCACGACGTAGGCCAGGTCGGCTCCGCCCTCTTCGGCTCCGGCATCGTGGTCGACGAGCTGGTCACCGAGCGGCGCGATCTCGAGCAGGAGTTCTTCTCCATGCTCGAAGGTTCCAGATGAGTGGTGTGCTACGAGCGGAGTTGCGCAGGATTGCCACCACCAAGCTGTGGTGGATCGTCCTGATCTGCATCTTCGTGCTCAGCGCCGGATATGCGGCCCTGCCCGCCGCCGTGGCGTTGCTGCAGAGCAGGGCGGGCGTCGCCAGTTCGCCGTTTGCTGACCCGGGCATCATCCGCAGCATCTACAACGGCGGAAATGTGCTGTCCCGGATCCTGGCAATGGTGGTGGGCATCGCCACAGTCGGCAGCGAGTATCGATACGGCACGATTGCATCGAGCTATCTCGCCACCCCACACCGGGTGCGAATGCTGCTCGGCAAAGCAATCGCCTTGTTGATCTTCGGGGTGATCTTTGGGATAGCCAGCGTGGCCGCTGGCATGCTGGTGTCGATTCCTTTTGTGCTGGGGAACGGTGGGGTGTTCCTGCTGGATCAGCCTGAAACGTGGCGTTCGATCATTCTGGGCGTGTGCTCGATCGCGCTGTGGACTTTGATCGGCATGGGCATCGGGATCTTGATCAAGAACGTGCTAGTCGCGCTGGTCGTCGGCGTCCTCCTCGGGTTCCTGGTGGAGCCGATTGTGTCGGTGGTGTTCTTTCTGAAGAGGTGGGACCAACTGCTCAATCTGATGCCCAGCGGGGCGACGAACGCCATGCTGGAGATCACCTCCCCCGTGCTGTTCGCTGGTCACCATCCAGCGCCTTGGTGGCTCGCCGCGCTGGTCCTTGCGGCCTGGTGCCTGCTGCCAGCGCTCGCCGGCCTGCTATCCGCAGCACGCCGCGACGTTGCTTAATCGAGTGAGTTCTGCGCACGCGATCTCGTCACTGCACGGGCGGCGCCGCCGAGATCGAGCCAGCTCGCACACCTTTCCGACAGGGGGAGGGCTGTTACCTCCGGGTATTTCATCTGGAATCCGGGAGCGGTGGGGGAGCCGGGTTAGACTCCGCGGCATGGCTCGAGTGGTTGTCGACGTAATGCCGAAGCCGGAGATCCTGGACCCACAGGGCAAGGCTGTGACAGGGGCGCTGGCTCGGCTGGGCTTTGCCGGCATCTCCGTACGGCAGGGCAAGCGGTTCGAGCTCGACCTGGAGGGGGAGCTTACTGAGGACCGGCTGGCCGAGGTGCGCCAGGCGGCCGAGACATTACTGGCCAACACAGTGATCGAGACCTTCAACGTACGCGTCGAAGAGCCGCCGTCAGCCGACGTGGAAAACCAAGCCGAGCCCGCTGAGCCCGCCGAGCAGGCCGAGTTCGCCAGCCAGGCGGGCTGATGGGTCCGAAGATCGGTGTTGTCACCTTTCCAGGTTCGCTCGACGATCAGGACGCGCTCCGCGCTATCCGGCTCTGCGGGGGCGAGCCGGTGCCGCTGTGGCACGGCAACGACACCCTCGACGACGTACAGGCGGTGATTCTGCCGGGCGGGTTCTCCTATGGGGACTACCTGCGCTGCGGCGCCATCTCGCGATTCGCCCCTGTGATGACCGAGGTGATTAAAGCGGCCGACTCCGGGATGCCGGTGCTCGGCATCTGCAACGGCTTTCAGATCCTGTGCGAGGCGCACCTGCTGCCCGGTGCACTGATCCGCAACGATGTGCGGGTCTTTGTCTGCAAAGATCAAGATCTTCGCGTGGAGTCGGTCGACACCACGTGGACATCGGACTTCACGCAAGACCAGGGCATCACTCTCGTCTTGAAGAGCGGCGAGGGGGGCTACGTGGCCGATGAGGAGACCTTGCGTCGCCTGGAGGGTGAGGGCCAAGTGATCTTCCGATACGTCAACGGCAATCCCAACGGGTCCTTTCACGACATTGCGGGCATCTGTAACGAGCGAGGGAACGTTGTCGGCCTCATGCCACACCCAGAGCACAATGTTGATTCGCTGACCGGACCGACCCAAGACGGTCGCCCGATTTTCAGCAGCATCCTCGGCTTCCTCTCCGCCAAGGTCTAGTCCCTCGTGGTCGCCGGACGAGGCTCATCCGGCGTCCGGCACTCGCCGCGGCGCCATCCTGTTGGTGGCCCCGTGGCGGACGAACCGAACCGGACCGGCTTACGTCGAAGGCGGCGGTGGGTGCTCCTGCTCCTGGCACTGGGCGCGCTGTTCGTCGGGCTTCGCGGCATACACGGCTTGTCCGACCAGCCGCAGCAATCGGCGATCTTCACCGATCGAGTGGTCGTCGTCGGCGTGACCGGTCGGACCGAACTGACGCCGGCGGATCGTGCTGTGCTGGGCACTCATCTCGACGCTGTGCAATCCGGCATGGCCTCCATCCGTCCCCGTTATGTCGGGGACTGCGCCGCGGCAGGCTGGACCACACTAGGAGCCGGTCGGCGGGCTGCGGTTGGTGGTCTGTGCGCCCCGAAGGTCCAGAACGGGAAGGTGACCGACTGGACGGCGCGGCAGGCGGCCGCTGCGGCGCGTCGCGGCGACGCCCAACTAGGCACCCTCGCCGGTTCCGTCCCCGGATGTGTTGCTGCGGTCGGTCCTGGAGCAGCTCTCGCGGCCGCCAAACCGGATGGCAGCGTAGCCAGCTACCAATCGCCCGAAGGGTTCGTCGCCGACGGCATGCAGTCCCAGTGCCCGATCACGCTGGTGGACGCAGGGCCGCTCTCCGACCAGATCATCACCCAGTTGGCCGACCGCACCGACATTACGCTGATCGTGACCGGTGTCGGGCCGGTTGCGGGCTCCGACGATCCGAGTCTGCAGGTCATCTACCGGCTCGGCACTACGCTGCCCGGCTGGCTCACCTCCGCGAGCACGCGGCGCGAGGGGATCGTGACGCTGACCGATCTCACCCGAACCTTGATCGACTTCGGTGCGCCAGGGTCATCTGTCGCTGTTGATGGTTCGCCATTCGCGGTCTACAGCGCTGACCTCACACTCGACGACATCGATGCCAAGATCAATGCCATTGGCGCTCTCTCGGACGCGGCGCCGATTGGCTATCTCGCACTGGGTCTGGCTGGCGGAGTGCTGTTCGTGATCTTGGTGACGGGCGTGCTCCGGAGCAGGTTTGAACTGCCTAAATTGATCTTGACGTTTGGTGGAGTACTCGCCGCCGCCATGATGCTGACGGGCGCTGTGCCCTGGCAGTACAGCAGGTCGCCGGGATTGTTTCTCACCGTTCTCGTGGCTGCCTGGTCGGTGATCTTGACTTTGCTGGCACTCCTGGTAGCCAGGCTCATTCGGGTACCGAACGTCATTGCCGCGACCGTGCTGACCGTTGCCGCCTTCACCATTGACGCGGCGCTAGGCGCGGTGATGCAGCCAGGCTCGATGATCAACTCGCGCCCGATCTTCGGCTTGCGCTGGTATGGCTTTGGGAACGTGACATTCGCCGCGTACGCCGGCGCCGGATTGATCCTTGCAGGCTATGTCGCCCATCGTTTGCTGATGGCCGGCAGGCGCGCGGCAGCTGTCGCGGCGGTCGGTGCCATCGGCTTCGGCATCGTGATCTGCGAAGGTTGGCCCTCCATGGGCAGCGACTTCGGCGGGGTCATTGCCCTGACGCCCGCGGTGTTGTGGCTGATGCTGGCGCTCTCGGGTGTGAGGATGACCTGGCTCAGGCTGACGGCGATCGGTGGCTCGGCAGTGCTAGCGGTCGCTGTGATTTCAGTGCTCGATTGGTTCCGCGGGCCGGATCGGCGGACTCACCTGGGCAATTTTGTGCAGCGAATTATTGATGGGGATGCATTGGACGTGATCAGCCGCAAGGCAGTCGCATCCGCCGACACGATTGCCTCCATCATCGGCATTGGGGCGCTGCTGATCGGTGTCGTGTTGTGGATCGTGATCTTCAGGTACGTGGTGCCGCGAGTCTCGCCCGATTTCACCACCATCCGGAGCGCGCTGATTGCCACGCTCATTGTCGCCATCGTAGGCACCGTGCTGAACGATGGCGGGATCTTCGTCTGGCTCACGGCGACGGCGCAGATCACCGTGGTGGCGGGCTGGTTCTTCCTCGACTGGGCCGAACGCAACGATTGGACTCTCAGCACCGTCAGGGCCGAGCGCCGGTAGCGTTGCGGCCGTGGCAGACACTGTCGGGAACGCGGCCCGAACCCCAGAGCAGTCACAGCCATGGGCTGAGCTTGGACTGAAGGACGGCGAGTACGCCCGGATCAAGGAGATTTTGGGTCGCCGGCCGACCTCCTCCGAGCTGGCCATGTACTCGGTCATGTGGTCCGAGCACTGCTCGTACAAGTCGTCCAAGGTGCATCTACGCCAATTCGCTGACCTACCGCCGGAGACCGCCATCGGCAAGCTACTCGCCGGCATCGGGGAGAACGCCGGCGTGGTTGACATTGGGCAGGGCTACGCCGTCACTTTCAAGGTCGAGTCGCACAACCATCCCAGCTACGTCGAGCCGTACCAGGGTGCTGCCACAGGCGTTGGCGGCATTGTCCGCGACATCTTGGCCATGGGGGCGCGTCCCATCGGCGTCATGGATTCCCTTCGCTTTGGGTCCCTCGACGAACCCGACACTGCGCGGACGCTGCCAGGGGTTGTTGCCGGTATCGGCGGCTATGGCAATTGCCTGGGCCTGCCCAACATCGGCGGCGAGGTGGCCTTCGACCGCACGTATCTCGGCAATCCGCTGGTCAATGCCTTGTGTGTCGGCGTGCTCAGGCACGAAGATCTGCACCTGGCGAAGGCCACCGGCGCCGGCAACAAGGTGATCTTGTATGGGGCCTCGACCGGCGCAG
>DASUYM010000329.1:0-2401 GCA_036377435.1 Propionibacteriaceae bacterium | reverse complement strand
GTCGGACTGCACACCACCGAGGCCTGCGGTGATTGCCCCCGGGTGATCCTGGGCTCTCCCGTCGCCGGCATTGCCGCCGACGAAATCATCGATCCCACCCCTGCCATCCGAGACATCGTTGACCGGTATATCGGCGACCCGGAGTACTCCAACCTCCCGCGGAAGTTCAAGACGGCTCTCACCGGTCATCCGGTGCACGATGTGGCACCCGAGGTCAACGACGTGGCCTTTGTGGGCGTTGTGCACCCCGACTACGGACCGGGCTTCGACCTTTGGGTCGGCGGTGGTCTGTCGACGAATCCGATGCTCGCTGTACGCCTCGGCACGTGGGTGCCGCGTGAGGAGGTGGCCGAGGTCTGGGCTGGCGTCGTGGCAGTCTTCCGTGACTACGGTTATCGGCGGCTACGGACCAGGGCTCGGATCAAGTTCCTGGTCGCCGACTGGGGTGCGGAGAAGTTCCGCGATGTACTCGAGACGGAATACCTGAAGCGGCCCCTCATCGATGGGCCAGCGCCAGCGGTGCCCACTGAGCCTGGCGACCACGTCGGCGTCAACCGCCAAAAGGACGGTAAGTACTTCGTCGGGCTTTCCCCGGTGGCCGGACGGGTCAGCGGCAGCAACCTGGTACGGCTGGCCGAGCTGGCGGAGGCCAACGGCTCCCATCGCATTCGCACGACCCCGCTGCAGAAGCTCCTCGTACTGGACCTTGATGAATCGAAGCTCGACTCACTGATCGCCGGCGCTGAGGAATGCGGTCTTTCCGCACGTCGCGACGCATGGCGCCGGTCCGTGATGGCCTGCACGGGCATCGAGTTCTGCAAGCTCGCAATTGTTGAGACCAAGGCCCAAGCTGCCCGCGTCGTTGACGAGCTCGAACGTCGATTGGGTGCATTGGAATCGCCTATCACCGTCCACCTCAACGGCTGCCCGAATTCGTGCGCCCGGATCCAGGTCGCAGACATCGGTCTGAAGGGCCAGCTTGTAGTCGGGCCGAACGGCGATCAGGTCGAGGGGTACCAGGTCCACCTTGGCGGTGGACTCGGGCTAGACGCGGGATTTGGTCGCAAGCTCAGAGGCCACAAGGTGACGGCCGCCGAGTTGCCCGACTACGTCGAACGGCTGGCTCGTCACTTTGTGGCGGAACGGCGGGACGGTGAGCGCTTTGCCCAATGGGTGGCGCGTGCTGATGAGCAGGTGCTTGCATGAAGACGGGCCGCCGTGGCTGAGACCTCGCACGCGACCCGGCAGGCGGTGCTGTACTGCCCGTACTGCGCAGAAGAGACCCTCTTCCCGCTGGAAGGGGGTGGCTGGGAGTGCCGCAGCTGCCTGCGGGCGTTCTCGGTGACCTTCCTCGGACTGTCCTCACGGGGTCACAGCGGAGGAGCGCCGGAGACTTCGCGGCAGGGGTCGGCGTGAGTACCACCGTTGACTTGACCGAGCTAGCGGCTCAGGCCAATCGTGATCTTGAGGACGCTTCGGCGTTGGAAATCTTGGCATGGGCCCACGGCGAGTTCGGTTCGAAGCTCGTGGTGACGTCCTCGATGGCCGACACAGTGCTGATCCATCTCGCCGAGCAGGTGGCGCCGGGCATCGATGTGATCTTCCTCGATACCGGCTACCACTTCGTGGAGACGATCGGCACCCGGGACGCCGTCACACTGGTGCACAACGTCAATGTGATCAACGTGAGGCCCGAACAGACGGTAGCTGAGCAAGACGCAGCCTGGGGCAAGGATCTTTTCGCCCGTAATCCTGATCAATGCTGTGCGCTGCGGAAGGTGGCACCTCTCGGCAGGGCACTCGAGCCGTACGCCGCATGGGCCACCGGAATCCGGCGCGCCGACTCAGCTGTCCGAGCTGCTACTCCAGTGGTCTCTTGGGATGCGAGGCGGAAGTTGATCAGGATCGCCCCGATCGCTGCGTGGACCGACGATGATGTAGCACGCTACATCGAACTCAATTCCCTCATGATCAACCCGCTGCTAGAGGACGGCTACGCCTCAATTGGGTGTGAGCCGTGCACCAGCCGATCGGCCAAAGACGATCCGCGAGCTGGGCGGTGGGCTGGATTCGCCAAGACTGAATGCGGGATCCACCTGTGAACGCCCAAGCTATGACTGCAGGGGCGGCTAGCCGGGAGCATGTGATCGAAGGTGCTCCGCTGCATCCCGCCAGGAGAGGCGCAACGCTGTGGTTCACGGGGCTTCCCTCGGCCGGGAAGTCCACCATCGCCCATGCCCTGGCTCGCGAGCTGCACGCGGCAGGCGAGCGGGTCCAGGTGCTGGATGGCGACGACGTGCGACCGCATCTCTCGGCTGGGCTCGGTTTCAGTCGTCAGGATCGTGACGCCAATGTCACGCGGATCGGCTGGGTTGCCCGGATGCTCGCCTCCCATGGCGTC
>DASUYM010000328.1:0-9874 GCA_036377435.1 Propionibacteriaceae bacterium | reverse complement strand
CAAGAACAGCCGCATAGCCCAACGACACGGGCTCGTGGAGAGCCGGATGCGTGGAGACGCGCACGTCCGGTTCGGAGGGCGGGATGAGGAAACGTAACGCCTGCAAAGGCGTCAACGCGCCTCATCCCGACCCAACTCGTCCACACACAACACGATCGCGTTCTTAGGCGGCCTCAGATACAGACCGATCACGTCGCTGACCTTGGCCTCCAGCTCGGGGTCGGTGGAGAACTTGAACGTCTCGGCCTTCCACGGTTTCACCCCGTACCGCTTCCAGGCCGCGGCAACGGTGACATGGCTGGTGCCCAAACGCTCAGCCAACAGCCGCGAGGACCAATGCGTCACCCCCAGCCGCGCCGGCGGCGGCCTCAGCGTCTCGGTGACGATGCGCCGCGGATCCACCGATCGCTTCCGACCCGGGCGCTTCTGATCGGCCAGCCCTGCCATGCCGTGCTCGACATAGCGGACCCGCCAGGTATTCACCGTTGGCCGGCTCACCCCCACCAGCCGAGCAATCTCCACATTCGGGGTGCCCTCGGCAGCCAGCAACACGATCCGAGCCCGCACCGCCAGCCCGGCACGCCCCGCACTCGATCGCGTCCACCCGACCAGCTTGTCGCGGTCGCCCTCGCGCAGCAGTAAGGGTTCAGCAATAACTCCAGCCATACCCCAGTGTCCCACGCATGCGTAAACTTAATTACTTAACACGCCACTAGCGTGTGAACCAGTTGATAGCAACCGCACCCAATGGAGTCACTGCGGCTAGTGACCAAGTCCAGGTAGGGAGTCACGCTTCGGTTCAGAGGATTCACACCACAAGGGGCAGATTGGCGAGACTCCAGCCGGTCCAGACGTCAAGCCGCTACCCGACTGGAGTCCCTCCCCCAACCGACCCAAAGTTCAAGTAGCGCGCAAAATTGGCCCAATGTCTAGGTCCTGGCCGAAATTTATCCGAGGCCAGTGGAAACTGTGAGAAATATTATCGTTGTTGTTCTAGCAGACACGACCATTCAGCCCATGAGGTGCCACTCTTCCGCCATGAATAGAGCACGTATTCTAACTATTTATGGTTCGATGCAGCCGGATTGGCTCAGGCGTCTGGGAGTCTTTGCTGCTGGAGTGATCGGTTGGCGTGCCACCGACCTCAGCGAGAACGACGCTCACCAGCAGGCAGCAGACCTCAATGTGATCTTCAACCAGTACGGCAAGCGCCACGACGATGATCGCCGGGAAGTGAACCCGCCGATCGCGGTGGGAGGCGGCCACGCGGTCAGCCCGAGGCCAGCTCGATTACTGGGTCAATGAACGGCGGGGGTGGTGGGGCCGCGTACGCGGTTTGGATCGTCGCCAGACGTGGATCAAAAGCCACTGATCTTCGTCCGGCGGAACATACATGAATCACAATGACTTGTCGTCGTCGTACCTCATTCGTCGCACGCTCGCTCAACGGCGAACAGTCTGAGTCGCGGACCGCCACGTCGCTGCAGTTGAAACGCCGCACCGACGTCGTCGGCGTCTCTCGACTTGTGTTCAGCGCACACTCGTGGTCTGAATCAACCACCAATCCTCGATTGCTCAGGAAGTAGGATGAATACCCCTCGCGCACACCACGCTCCCGGTTTAGTCCCACCCAGCCGGCTCTGTGCCACACCAGTCCAACCGCCGGCCGCGCCTTTCCAACCGCATGCGGTCACCCGCGGACGATGAACGTGCCGATGGCGTGCGCCACCCACTCCTGGTCTTGCTTGATCTCGGTCTCGACGATGGTAATGGTCCGGCCGCGCTTGATCACGTGGGCATCAGCCACCAGCAGCCCCGGCCGAGCCGGGCTCAGGTAGGTGATCTTTAGCTCGATGGTGACCCCGAGGGTACGCGCCACAAAGGATTCGACGGCCTTGGTGCTTGCGACGTCGGCCAGGCTGCCCAGCACTCCGCCGTGGACGGTTCCGTGGGGATTTAGGTGCCGCTCGACAGCGGTGAGGCGCACCTGCGCATGACCGCCGCTACCCGGGTCCCACTCGAGCCCGAGATACTCATCGAAACCACTCATCGCCCGCCTCCGCACCTGCTTGCCAGTTTCGCGCACCCGTCGCGAGCAGGACGATGGCAAGCAGCGTTGAAGAGAACCCGTTGGCCGCACACCTGCCGAGCCGAAGGCATGTGTCCGCAGGGCACAAGCTGACTCTAGTACGCCTGGCGAACGCGAACCCCGCCCATGACCCGCGGTGAGGTTACCAGCGGATCGGCGTCACCATACAGCCTCGGCAAAATCAAGAGCTGTAGCGTTCCGCCATGAACCTTGACGCGCAATCCCGTAACAGCTGTCAATCGGGACAGGTACGAGCACCTGGTGATGGGCCCGACGACCAGCGTCCGGTAGGAGGTTCCGCCTCATCCGTTGCGATCGTCGGAATCGGATGGCCGCGCTGGTCACTGGGCGTTCGGCAGACGACCGTATTCGTGGGGCGTGTGAGTCGCGGTCAGGGTGCATTTCTCGCCTGTCGTTACGCTTCGACCATGGCAGATGCTGGGTACGAACAATCTGCCCCTGCCCGCCCGTACTACCTAGAGTCTGTGGACAACGCACTTCGGCTTGTGTTATTGCTGGCTCGCAGAGGCAGCGTCAGCGTGAGTGACGCTGCACGCGAGCTGGGATTGGCCCCATCGACGACGCATCGGCTACTCAGCACGATGCGGTATCGCGGCTTCGCGGTCCAGTCGGCAGATCGAACGTATCAGCCAGGCCCAGCGATGGCGGATCTTTGGAACGCACACTCGTCGTCGCAGGCACTGCTGGCAGTCGCCCTTCCCCACCTGCGTTGGCTACAGCAGCAACTCGATGAAACATGCCACCTCGTGGTTCGGCATGGTCGCGAGGTGCGTTTTCTGGCAAGCGTCGAAGCAGAGCAGCCCCTGCGAGTCACCGCGCGCACCGGCGCTGTTCTTCCCGCCCACCTGACCTCCGGTGGGAAGGCTCTGCTAGCTGACCTGACCGCAGCCGAGCTCGACCGCCTATACCCGTCGTCAGGAGTCCCGGCGCTCGGCCTGAGTCCCGACGAACTCGCCGCCCTGCATCGTGATCTGAACGCAACCCGCAGACGCAAGTACGGACTGAACCGCGGTGAGAGCGAACGGGGAATCGTCGCCGTTGGTATGCCTGTGCACAGTGACGGGCGGGCAGTGGCGGCGATCTCGGTCTCCGTTCCGAGTGTGCGCTTCTCCTCGGCCCGGCTTCGCGAGATGCTGCCTACTATCCATGCCGCTGCGGCAGCGATCGATACCGAGCTCGGCAACGCGCCGCGCCAGCGGCGGCAGGCGAGTTACTAGCCCTGGGGCTGCTGGCCGAACGATGTCATGCCGCCGACCATCTTGGCGAACTCCTGAGTGAAGTCTGCCTGCGCCTTCAACATCGAGGCGAACCAGTCCATCTCACTCACCTGCGGAGACGACGCAAGCTTGCGCTGCTCCTCGGCGATGGTCTGCAGCCAGTCGACGTAACGCTGCAAGGCATCCTGCCCAACCTTGGTCGCACTCTCGACGATCTGCTCGTTAAGAACCCGAGCCTGCTCACCGAACTTCCGCAGCTGCTCTTCCGACTTGCCCATTTGCGCGGCGGCCTTTTCGCCAAGACCCCGCATCTGCTCGGTAACCTGCTCAAACGGCTGCTCCGGTGAGGTGGCAGCACTGGGCTCGTTCTCCTGCTTTGGCGTTCTCGCCTGTGCCATTTCTAACTCCCTTTCGTTGAATCGGTTGATACTTGGGTAGATCGACGGTAAAAAGTGGTGTCCTCTCACTATGTCAGCCATAGAAGCGAAGCACTAGCTCCGCCACGCACGCCGGCTTGGGGCTGTCCTGCAGCTCAACCGTGGCGGTCACCACGATCTGCACTCCCCCCGCAATCTCAATCACTTCGGCGAGCCGGGCAGCGAGCCGGATCTTCGCCCCAACCGGTACCGGAGCCGGGAAGCGGACCGAATTGAGACCGTAGTTCAACTTCCTCTCCACAGGTTCTACCTGGAGGAGCTGCTCGAACAGCGGAAGGATCATCGACAACGTGAGATAGCCATGGGCGATCGTGCTACCAAACGGCGAATGCCTGGCACGCTCTGGATCAACGTGGATCCATTGGTAGTCACCAGTTGCGTCCGCAAAGAGGTCAATCCGTGCTTGATCGACTTCCAGCCAGTCAGTGCCACCGAGGTCGCTGCCACCCAGTTTCGGTAACTCCGCCAAGGTGACCTTGGTTAACATTTCCGCACTTCCTCTGTGTTAGTTGATCACTCTGCGAGTTGCAGTAGGCGTACTGCATTGTCTTTCAAGATCATCTGCCGTACCTCATCCTTGAGATCAAGTTCGGCGAAGTCGGCTAACCAGCGGTCGGGTGTCAGCAATGGGAAGTCGGAGCCAAACAACACCTTTTGTCGTAGCAAGGACCCGGCGCTGCGTACCAGCTGAGGCGGGAAGTACTTAGGCGACCAGCCAGATAGATCAATGTAGACGTTGGCTTTATGGGTGGCCATCGAGATAGCAGCGTCCACCCAAGGGACAGACGGGTGGGCCAAGATCATATTCAAGGCCGGAAAGTCGGCGGCAACATCGTCAAGCAGCATGGGATCGGAGTACCGGAGTTTGATGCCACGCCCGCCCGGTAAGCCCGCACCAATTCCGGTCTGCCCGGTATGGAATATCGCTAACACTCCAAGACGCTGCAGCGTGCCGTAGAGCGGGTAGAAGCGCTGGTCATTCGGCTCGAACCCCTGCAAGCTGGGGTGGAACTTGAACCCACGGACTCCGAATTCAGTAACGAGTCGCTCTATTTCTCTCATCGCCGCCTTGCCATGCCACGGGTCCACCGAGCCGAAAGGGATGAGGACATCGGCGTTTTTGGCGGCGCCCTCCGCTATCTCTTCATTGGAGAGTGGCGGATGACCGGTGACTGTTGAGGCATCTACGGTAAACACCACGGCGGCAATGTGGCGCTCACGGTAGTAGTCAGCGATCTCATCGAGCGTCGGTGTGCGGTTATGTCCCGCCTTGAAGTACTTCGCGGATGCCTGGAGTAGTTCACCATCCAGGGCGAAGTGGCCATGGCCGTCTGCCTCAATGTGGGTGTGGACGTCGATCGCTGCTACAGCGTCCACGTCGATCCTCGGCTCGTACATGTCAACTGTCCAGAGGAGGCAGCTGCTCGCCGATCGACTGCTGGTAGGGGGACAGTGTGGTTGGCCAGATTTCTGCCAAGGCATCAGCGGTCCAGCCTCCGTCGGCGAAGGCGGCTACCGTCTGTTGGGGATGGCTCCAGATCGTGACACGATCGCCGCCGATTCCGATGGCCTGGCCGGTGATGCCGTCAGCGGCCGGGGACGCGAGGAAGGTGACCAGACCAGCGACATCTTGCGGTGAGCCGAAGGCCAAAGCGCGCCGCGCGAAAGTCGGAAGGTCCTCCCCGCGGTTGAGTGCCTCGACGTACGGTTTGAGAAAAGGAATGGTCTCCGTCATGGCAGTGGCGGCGACAGGCACGATCGCATTGACCGTGACCTTCGCCTTTGCGAGTTCCATTGCCCAGGCACGCACCATGCCGACGATGCCGGCCTTCGCCGCCGCGTAATTGGTCTGACCGAAGTTTCCCCGCTGACCAGTTGGGGACCCCACGCAGATGATCCGTCCGCCTTCACCCTGCTCGCGAAGCCGGACCGCTGCAGCACGGGCGCAGGTGAACGTGCCGCGTAAGTGAACGAAGACAACGGTGTCGAAGTCGTCGTCGGTCATCTTCCACAGCACGCTGTCACGCAGCACGCCCGCGTTGGTCACCATCACATCGAGACGACCAAATTCCTTGACCGCCCGATTGACGAGATCATCCGCGGCTTCCGCTGTTCCCACGGCGCCAGGTTGGGCGACCGCCACACCGCCGTCGCTCTGGATCGACGTTGCGGCTGCGTTCGCAGCTTCCTCGTCGACGTCGTTAACGATCACCGAGGCGCCCGCTTGAGCCAGATCCCGTGCGTACGCGAACCCCAGGCCGCGGCCGCTTCCGGTCACCACTGCCACCTTGCCGCTTAAATCCATGCTGATCCTCAGCTATGCGTGATGATGATCTCGAGATAGACTATCAGTCTCGTTGAGGTTGTCAAAGATGGAGATTGTTAATTATGCCTCTTCCGGCTCGCGCCGAACAGCCGATCGTGGCGCCGCATCTCCAACTCTTTGGGGACATCGGTTTTCTTCTCGCCAGGGCCAGCGGCATAACGATCCGGAGCACCAATGCACGGCTGCGACCTCTCCGACTCAGGGTTCGGCACTTCTCGGTCTTGTCCGTCGCTTTCCAGGCGGGCGGCGTCTCCCAGCGGGAGCTGTCGGTACTCCTCGGGCTGGATCCCAGCCAGATCGTCGCCCTTGTTGATGACTTAGAGCGGCAGCGTCTGGTGGAGCGCCGAGCGCATGGGAGGGACCGCCGGGCACGGATTATCTCGGCCACGCCCGAGGGCGAATCCCGCTATCAGCAAGCGAGTGAGATCGTGAATCGGGCCCGTGAGGAGTTCCTCACGGCTCTCGATGTGTCTGAGGAGACTGTCCTACGCGACTTGCTGATGCGGCTCGTCTCTCGCGATATGCCGGAGGTCGATGAGCCGGAAGGCATTGCCTGACAACGGCGATGAAGAGCCGCTGTCGAACCGCGGCTGTTTCAGCCTGCGGGATCGACGGGTTCCTCGTCGCTGAGCAGCGTTCGCACCAAGTTGAGCGTCAGCTCACGCTGCGCCTCGAGCAAGCGCTCGGCGAACGCGAATGCGTTATTGATAGCCTCTTCCAGATCCGCCCCTTCGTCGGTGAACTCGGGTTGATTGGCGAGGCGCTTGATGCTCTCAGCCCAGACATCAATCGCTTGCGCGACGGCCTGGCGGCTACGACGACTGAAGGCGGTATCGGGATGGGGTGGCCCGAACTCAAGCGGCATACCTGAAAAGTTCATGATTGGGTCCTTCCCACGCCGGCGGACGCCAGCAGTGTCTCGGAGGCAATCATCACATCTCACCAGAGCGAAACCCAACTCTCGGTCCTCGTTCGCCCAATGGAGGCGGTCGATCGGGCTGGCATCGAAGCGATGATTTCGCGGTGCTCGGCCGAGACGCTCTACCGCCGTTTCTTCACTCCAATCCCGCAGCCGGCCGAGGACGAGACCATGCTGGATCGGTTGCCGCGAGTTGGTCCCGGTGATGCCGTCGATGTCGTTGAAGTGGCTGGGCGCATTGTCGGGATGGGCAGCTTTCATCGCCAAGACGGTGAAGACGAGGCCGAAGTCGCACTGCTGGTGGAAGACGCCTTCCAAGGACGTGGCCTTGGCACCGAACTGGTGGGACACCTGGCCGGTCGAGCCGTGGCGGCAGGAGTGACTCGCTTCGTTGCCGACACCCTGGTGGACAACCATGGGCCTCTGGGCGCGATACGAAACGCGGGCTACGACCCCCAGCGGGTGGCTTCGGTCGGGGGCGTAACCCGAGTGATCGTTCCCCTCATTCCTGCTAAACAGACGACCGACTAGGACTGCCGACCATGTTGTGGTATCGAGGCACAGCGCGCCGCGATGAGCCAGACCCCACGTGGTGGCCTTGCTGCCAGCCGGGAGTTTGGTGGCTTAGACTTCAGTAACGCATCGCCGGGACCAGCCAGGCACCGCTGAGAGGAACAAGTTGAGCAGCACGAACGACCCGGCGAAGACGTGGCAAGACATGGTAGAGGAGTTCAGTAAGGCTGTGCCCGAATCGGACTGGCCCAAGTTTCTTAAAGCGATGCTCGCTCCGATGCAGCAGCAGTCTGAGGCCCTTCGGCTGGCGTTCGAGAAGCAGGCTGAGTTTCAGCGTGACCTCACCGAACGCGCTCTTGCACCGATGAAGCAGATGCTCGCCGAGCTGCAGGAGGCCGCCGAGACGACGCGTGCTGCTGGCGAAGCCCTTCGACAGGCCGGGGACATGCTTACCAAGCAGGCGACAGCAATGAACCAGGCCTTGAAGCTCGCCAAACCGTTTCTAGAGGCGGCGTCGCCGTCTCAGCAGGAGCCAGGCAGGAAATAGTCGCAGCTGTGGGCTATTGCCCCCAACGGGGCGCAGATCAACTCTTGGCCGATTGACCCGCATTGTCCACAGATCGATCCTCTGCTGACGTTGATTTCATTGCCGACGTCGATTTCTTTGCCGACGTTGACTCGGGCGCGGTCGCCGAACTCTCAACAGGTTGGTCCATGAGTTGCTGCAGCTCATTTTTTACCAGGTCCAAGAGGTGCCAAAGGTCGGGAACGAGTTTCGGATCCGATATCAGGCCGAAGCCGATGGTATCTATGTAGCTGGCGACGGTCATCATCATCCCCTGGCGCTGCAGAGCAAAACCTACGGGATAGTGCGCTTGCAGCCGGTGTCCTGCGAGAAAGAGCGGCACACGCGAACCCGGTAAGTTGGATATCGAGAGGTTCCATCGCGGCTTTTCCTCAGGCAGGTCCATCGACGCTGTGACCCGGTTCGCGCGGGCCTGCAGAGCCGGCATCATCAACTCACCGATATCGCCCAGGAGGTTGGCGCCCATCGCCTTGTGCTCTTCCTTGGCCGCCTTCATCGATTCGTGCGCTGCCCGCACGCGTTCCACCGGATTATCTAGATGAGTGGGGAACTCAGCGACCAAGATGGAGACGCGATTGCCGAGCAGGTTCTTCTCCTCCTCAGTGCGTACCGAGATCGGCACGCAGACCAGCAACGGCTCGGCGGGCAGAGCATTCCGCTCTTCCAGCCAGCGCCGCACGGCGCCGGCGCAGACCGCCACCACCACGTCGTTCAGGGTGACCCCGAACTTGTTCTTGACATCCTTGAAATCTCCAAGAACAAGAGGGCCGAAGGCGACCATCCGCTCGGCACTTATCTTTTCGTTCCACGGTGTGGGCGGCACTTCTTGTTCAGGTGCGGAGAGAAAGCCACCATCCTCACTTTGATCGCCGGTTGGGCTGCTGATGGCTTCGCCCGGCTTGGGCAGGTTCTCCAGCCGTTTATACACATCGAACATCCTCATCGGCCGGCGTGCGGCGCCGGCGAAGCCGCGCATCAGCAATTCGCCCTCTTCGGGAACAGGGTCGGGCCGCCACTCCTCGGTGGGGGGTGGCACCTCCCGCGGCTCCGGAGTTGAATCGAGCAGGATGCCCGTAATCTCCAAACCCGAGGCGCCGTCGACGGCGGCATGATGGAACTTCTTGATCAGAGCCGTCCTGCCGCCATCCAGCCCGTGGATCAGATGCAGCTCCCACAACGGCCGAGAGCGGTCCAGGTGCCGGCTAGCTATACGTGCGGTGACATCGGCCAGTTCCCGGTCACCACCAGGTGCGGGCAGCGACTCCTCGAACAGATGGTTCGCAAGGTCGAAGTCGGGGTCCTCGATCCAGTACGGTTCATCGATCCCGAACGGCACCTCGACCAACCGGCGCCGCAGCGGACCGAGGAGATGTAAGCGCTGCTCCACCACCGAGCGAAGCTCCGCAAGCGAAAGGCCAGGGCCCTCCGCGTCGAAGATCATGATGTCGCAGGTGTGCTGGAACTCAGTATCGGACTCGTTGATGAACCAGGCGTCAAGTGGTGTCAGTTGCTGCATTTCGCTTGATCCCTTCCCGGCCTGAGGCGCGGAGTGAACAGAATGGCTGCCGATACACGGTTGCGCTAACGACCTACTGCGACGGCATGAGTAGGTGTTGCGGCCCGTGTGTCGGCGTACGACCTCACGTGTCGCTTGGTGTACGACCTGGCGTGTCGGTCTCGGCGTATCGATCATTGCAGGTTGTCACCTCCTGAGACGAGGGTGAGGCGGTCTTTGAGTCGGTAGCTGGGGCCGTTGATGTTGATCA
>DASUYM010000327.1:0-8309 GCA_036377435.1 Propionibacteriaceae bacterium | reverse complement strand
GAACGCCTTGTCTGGTGACAAAGTCGCGTTGGTTTTGCCGAAATGTGCATCTGCGTAGCGGTAGATCAGCGATGAGCGGACGAGTCGCACCATCTGACCGACCTCACCAACGCCCTCGCGGACGCGGGCCTGAAGCCCCGCGCTTCCAACGCCAGATCAGCTGCGGCAATGGGGTAGAGGAACACGGCTTTTATGCGTATCGGGAGGAGCCCGACGGCACGTAATCGCCGTGACCGAGTATGACTTCACCGGTCACGATGACGACTGCACCCGGACGAACATGATCAACGCCTTGGCCAGGTTTGACGCGCCCTAGCGTGTTCGGGCAATTCCCGAAAACCTATGAGTAAGCCACGATCATAGGTTCCGCTTCCCGACCATTGCGTCGAGCGAATTGTCGACGCCGCACAATCCGAAACGTTCCTGGAGAGTCCGACTCGTGTCGACGGCACCGATGTGGAGGCCGACGTTCAAGCCGAATGACCTATGGTTTGAGCGTCAGTCTGCGTGGTCTGCAGGCTCGCGCGCTTCAGCCAGCGTCTCCCATCCCTGCCAGATGATTACCGGGAGCATGGCGAGCGCACCCGCAGGGTCAGCCCACCACCAGCCGACTACGGCGTACGCGCCAACACCGAGCAACAGGGTCAGTGACAAGTAGGAGCAGACCCATGTCTCCTTGGAGTCGGCGACCAGGGCCCGGCTTCCCATCTCCTTGCCGACCCGCTGCTTGGCGAAGGCGAGAGTCGGCATGACCGCGAGCGAGAGCACGGCCAAGATGATCCCGACAGGGGACGTCAGCGGCTCCGCCCGGCTGATGAGTGACTTCACGGCCTCCCAGGTGATGTAGATGGCCAGCAGGAGGAACGTGAGAGCGACCACGTAGAGTGCTCGTTTCTCCGCTGCGCTCTCCTCACTCACCGCCGCATGTGGCCCGGCCTTGCGCAGCCGCCACAACAGGCCAACTGCGCTGATCACCTCGATCGCGGAGTCGGCACCAAACCCGATCAGAGCGACGCTGCCCGCGATAATCCCGGCACCAATCGCCACGACAGCCTCGACAACGTTCCAGCCCACGGTGACGTACTCAAGCCAGAGAGCCCGCCGATGCAAAGTGATACGGCGTTCCACAGAGAGAGCGACCACGACGATTCAGGCTACTGGCACCGTCCATCTGTACCGGCCGAACCCGCGACAGGGCACCACGCGCAAGGGTGACACCGTGACCCGGCCATCCGCAGAGGGCCTGCCGACTCCGTCATTACCCTGCCTGGCCCTGCCCAGGTCGCTACCTCCGCAGTGGCTGCGGGCGCCGGTGTCGGCGTTCTCGCTCATCGGCCTCAGCTACCCAACCTCTGAACTCTGGACCTGAGTCCAGAGTCAAGGAGGAACCGGCAGCAAGGACATTGCCGGTTCGGCTCCCCGGCACCGCTCACACCCACAGCCCAGCGACGCTGACGATGCTCGCGCGAGCAGATTGGTGTCCTTAACTTTCACAGCCAAGCTTCCATGCTGGGCCTGCCATTTTGGGAGTGTGCGGTGGCCGGTTGACCTCGACCACATGCCGATGGCAGCCACGCGGGGTGAGTGGTCGGCCGGTCCGCTCGGGTGAGCGGCGTGTCGAAGCGCAGCAGCCAGGTGTGGCGACACTAGGCTGCGGCCGTTCGGGGCGGCTCCAGCGATCAACACCGGCTCGCTGCGCGACGCGGTGACGGTCGAAGGAGTGCGTGAACACCAGGCCGAGTTCCAAGAATTCGCCAACCAAAGCGATGGGACCCGTGAGGCAAGCACCAAAGGATATACGCTCTCCGCTGACTACGTCGCGGGCCTGATGGAGACAGCCGGCTACGACGTGACGCGCCAGCCGTTCGAGTACAACTTCTTCGAGGAATTGGCGCTGCCGACGGTTGTCGGCACGTCGCCGGGGTTCCCTTTTACCTACACCGACGGTGAGGACATCTCGACGATGGACTACTCCGGCAGCGGCACTGTGACCGGGGTGGTGCAGGGCGTCAACGACAACATCGTGCCTTTACCGGTCGGCCAGCCCGACAGCACGTCGAACGCCGGCTGCGAGGATGCGGACCTCACGGGATTCACCGGTGACATTGCCCTGATTCAGCGCGGGACCTGCTTCTTTTCCGACAAGATCGCCGATGCGGTCCAGGCTGGCGCTGAAGCTGTGATCATTTTCAACGAGGCAATAGCGAGGAGCGTTCCGGCGTCGACTTCGGCCAGGCCAGCTTCCCGCAAGACGTGCCGGTGATTGAGATGAGCGCCGAGGCCGGCGCGGCGCTGGTGGACTACATCGAGGCAGAAGCCGAGGCGGGCCATCAGGTGACACTGACCGTGACGACGACCACGGTGTCAGAGGTTCGCGAGTTCGAGAACGTGATCGCTCAAACGACAACCTGCCGCACCGACCGGGTCGTCGTCTCGGGTGCGCACCTCGACCGTGATCGAGGGCCCGGGCATCAATGACAACGGCTCGGGATCGGCCGCGCAGCTGGAGGTCGCGCTGAAGATGGCCGAGCTGGGCATCGAGCCTGTCAACCAAGTGCGGTTCATCTGGTTCGGCGCCGAGGAGGCAGGCCTGGTGGGATCTGCCTATTACGTCAGCCAGCTCAGCAGGCGCGAGCTCAAGAACATCGCCGTGATGCTCAACTTCGACATGGTCGGCTCGCCCAACCCCGGTTGGTTCGTGTACGACGTTGACGCGTCCGACACCCCTCCACCGGCTCGACCAGCTCGGGCGTGGTTGAAGACGTCTTCGTTGACTTCTTTGACTCAATCGACCGCCAGACCGAGCCGACGGCGTTCGACGGCCGCTCGGACTACGACGCGTTCGTGGCCGCCGGGATTCCGGCCGGTGGCTTGTTCACCGGCGCCGAGGACATCATGACAGCGGAGCAGGCCGCCAAGTGGGAAGGCACCGCTGGCGTCGCATTCGACTCGTGCTATCACGAGGCCTGCGATACGTTCACCAACGTTAATCTGGTCGCGCTAGACGAGATGACCGATGCGATCGCACACGCGATCTTGACGTTCGCGATGACGACATCGGCAGTGCAGGGCACCGGCAAGGGCAGTGACAAGGCGACCTACGAGCCGACATTCCGCGGCACCGGGCCATCAAATAGCAGCCATCGGGGGTGGGGCGGCTCGATCGCCCCACCCCCGATGTTCCACGGGTTGCGCTGGGTCAGTCTTGGGGCCGACCGCCCATCCGGAACACTCCTAGCTGCCCCCCCGTGGTCATTCTAAAAGACTCCATTTTGGCCGTAATGGCTTCCGCCCCGCCTCCGGGTGGTCTTTTTGGGGAAATCACACTCGCGTGACCCCCTCCCCCCTTATTGATCTTGATTCACTTGTTGATCTTGATCTGGTAAGGCCGCGGGAGAGGTCCTTAACACCCCAGACACCCAACCTCACTCTGACTCTCAGCGGCCGCACGGCACTCTCTGATCACCGGACACTCATCGGGCCGCTGAGCGCTCGCTCAATGGGCCATTCACTGAGCCAGAGCTGATGTGTCCCGGGGTCGGAACAGTATGTCGCTGTCCTCGCCGCTCCAGAGCCCCCAGCGGGCTCGCGCACGACCTGTTCAACTGGTGACTTGACGCGGACTTTCAGAGGACCTTCGGCCCTAGCTGGTGCCACTTGCCGCCCAGATGATGGACCACATGCTCCGGGAGCAGACAGGGAGGTCTGAATGCGAGCCAGTCCGGGTGATCGGATCGTAGTGAAGGGCCATCGTGTCGGTGAGCCGGACCGCGACTGTGAAGTGCTGGAGGTCGGCGACGATGGTGAACCACCGTACCGGGTTCGGTGGGGCGACGGCGGCCACGAGACGCTGTTCTTTCCAGGCCCCGATGCCGTGGTCAAACACATTCCACACGAGGATGACTGAGGAGTGCTCATGCGGGCGATTGACGGGGTACGCCGGTCGGGCGTGGCGGTCGAGCCACATCGTCCCATCCGCGATGCAGCGATGATCATGGATCAGGCGGGTGTGGGATCGCTCGCCGTCATAGACGATGGCCGGCTCGTCGGGATTGTCACTGATCGCGACCTGGTGCGCCGTGGATTGGCCCGAGACCTTGCACCTACTGCGCCGGTCGAGAAGGTGATGAGTACTCCTGTCGTCACGATCGGCGCCGAGGCGGACTTGCATTCAGCCTTCAAGCTCTTCCGCACGCATGCGGTGCGGCGGTTGGCCGTCGTCGACTTTGACGACTTCGTTGGCATGATTGCTGTGGACGACCTGCTGGTCGACCTGGCGGCCGACCTTTTCGACCTGGCCAGGCCGATCGCAGCCGAGGTCTTCATGCCCGCCGACGGCGGCCCAGCGGTGCGCTAACCTGACCTTCGACTGACAGCGGGCTCGAGCTGCGTCTGATGACCAGGCCTCCGACTTCCTCGTCCCAGGACATGAGCCTGCGCTGTGGAGTTGCAGTCGGGGCAGCGCAGCGGGCTACCCGGGGGAGGACGTTCACCCGAGCGGCGGGTCGGAGTGCTGTGGCTTACGTCGTCTGCTCATCGGGGGTCAGCGGTCGCGGGACGCGTGGCGTACGCCGTAGGTATTTTGGCAGTCGGTCGCCGTGGTGCTTGCAGTAGCGCTTGCCGTCGCGGGCAATGACCACGGTGTTGCCAGTGAGGATGCGCTGGCACCCGGGTGAGGCGCAGCGATCTTCGTCCGTGCTGTTGTGCCTGCTCATGCTCGTGCTCCGCTCGTCTCGAAGTGGGGGCAGTCGGCTCGGTGGCCTTGGGTCGCGATGTGCCACTTGCACTCTGGGCAGCGGCCGTTGGTCTGGCTGAGGGCGGTCTCCAGAGATTCGTCTATCGGGGGCTGCATTGCGTTTTTGTCCGTGTCATGCGCGTCGCGCGTGTCAGACCCACTTCGAAACCCTATTCGACACGGATGACACGGACGAAAACCCATTGCGGCGCCCATTAGAGCGATCCCATGGGTGCGGCTTCAGCTGGATGCCGACGTACCAACGTCGCTGGTTATCGCTTCGCGGCTGGGTTGTGCGCAGCCGAGGTAGCACGGCATGTGGATCGCGGCCGAACATCAGCTTGGACACTGGCGTCAGGCCGTTGTCGTGGCACCAATCCCGATAGGCCTCATACAAGGTGTCGATCCGCACTGTGCAGTCCAGGCCCTGATCGCAGCGATTGCGCACGAATGCGCTCATGGGGCTCGCCAAGTCCTGAAGCTGTGCGACAGCCTGTTGCGAGGACTTCGGCACGGTGAAGGGCTGGTGGCCAATTCGATCAAGCCCGACGAGTGCCCAGTTCAAGATGCCCTGCAGTCCGGCCATCAACTGCTGCTCCAGACGAGTGTTCTCTCGTCCTAGAAAGGACTCGATCAGGGTAGTCATAATGAACCGCGAGGCCATCGCTCCGGTGGCATCGCCGAATGCTGGCAACTCATTGGAGATGATCATGAACCGGGTTGGCAGCCGGACCGTCACCTGAGATAGCCGCCGCAAGTAGTTGATCTTCGATTTGGTCGAGAACGCCGCCCTCGCCCGCGCGGCAGACTGCCCAGAACAGCGAGCGATTCCGATTGCCTTCTGGGGCCCCCGCGACCTTGCGCAGCAGTCCAACAGCAGACGTGTTCCGGTTGCTGGGGCGAAAGATCGGCGTCGGCGGCGGGGTCAGAGCTCCTGATGCCTGCCCGGCAAGATCGCTGGCTCGTGCAGCTCCCAGCGGTACGGCCGACCTGTCGCCGGGTGAATCGACGGTGGCATGATCATGTAGCCGTTGACTTTGAGATCAATTCCCTTCGGCAGCCGAGTCTTGGTGCTCACAAGCTCGCGAGGGTGGCGGAAATACAGGTGACGGCGGCCATCGTTCCGGCCAGACCATGCGCTCAGGGTGTCCGGAAGCGGACCCAGTGAGCGACTCCAGCTCGGCGAGGCTGCCTCCGTTGTGGGGGCCTACGTCGATCACATGCCACGAATCAGGCACCGGGGCGCCGATCATGGCTTGTGGCCAGCGGCTCCACCAGGCGCGGATCTGGTCGGGGTCCCGGCGGGCGTCAATGTGACCGTTGATCGTCAGCGGGGCCTTAGCATTCTCGCCGCGCCACTTGCAGGAGAATACTGCCCAGCCTTGAGCAGCCAGCTCAGCGCGGTGGCCATCGTGGCGGTCACGACGCCACCTCCGGCCCAAGATCGGCGTCAGCCTCAACCGGCTGGAGCCGACACAGAACTAACGGGGCTGCGCCCCAGCCCGACGAGTCTTGCTGCTGGATCGGCTCCGGTCGGCGGGGTGACGGCTGCCCCTCGGGCGTCCGTGTTGTGGACCGCTTGGTCGCGGTGATTGGCTGCTGTGAGCCGCCCGCTCGACCGGAGCTCATCATGACGCTACCTCGCACAGTTGCCGAAGTCCTTGCTGATCATGTCGATTTCGAGGTGGAGTGCATCGACCGGATGTATCTCAACGTGTATGTGCCGTCGTTGCAGTACGCGGCCGGAATCGTTGGCTACATCCACCAGCGTTTGGGGCTGCCGATCGCCTCGACGGCGGCGCTGGCCACAATCAGCGAGCGGTTCGTCGGCGGGATTCACCGTTTCGCGCGCAGCCAGCAGATTCCGTGGGTGGATTTCGTCAAGGGGCAACGCAAGGACGAGGTGATGGCAGAGCAGCTGGCCCGATTCGAAGCGGCCGGAAACCGCGATGGGGTGGTGTTCATCGGCCGGGCTCAGGAGAAGACACCGCTGTTTCGGACCGAGAAACGTCGCGCCGCCGATGGCCACACCTACCCCTGGATCGTGAAGTCGACCGGCGTGGTGAACCACTTCTATTTCTATTGTCTTGACACCGACTTCGGCCCGTTCTTTGTGAAGTTCTGCTCCTACTTCCCCTACAACGCCAAGCTCTGCCTCAACGGCCATCATTGGGCGCAGCGGCAGGCGAGAAAAGCCGGAATGGGCTTCACCGCAATGGACAACGCGTTCGCCGCGGTGGAGGATCCGGCCGCGTTACAAGCCATCTGTGACCGGCTCGGACCTGAGCAGATCGAGGGGCTGTTACGCCGTTGGCTGAAGATCCTGCCGCATCCGTTCGCTCCGACCGACCGTGCGGCTGGTTACCGCTACGACCTGTCAATCCTGCAGGCGGAGTTCTCCTTGACCCAGATGCTGGACCGGCCGGTGGCAGGCCGGGTGTTCTTCGAACACGTCATCCGCGACAACCTTGATGTGGGCCGGCCCGACCAGATCGGCTTGATCTTCGGCCGGCAGATCCGGCTGCGCGGCCGCCGGTCCACGCCGGGACGGTTCTGTACCCGGGTGATCACCGCCGGAGTCACCCCGAGCCTGCACGTGGACTACAAATCCACCACCATTAAGCAGTACCACAAACAAGGACGAGCGCTGCGCACCGAAACCACCATCAACGACAGTCACGACTTCAAGATCGGGAAGCGGTTGACCAACCTGCCCGCGCTTCGCGAGGTCGGCTTCACCGCCAACAGGCGCCTCCTCGGCGTCCAACGACTCGACCACGACCCGATCACAGGTTCCACCGCCCTCACCACCCTGACCGAGCCGGTCACCACCCCGACCGGCAGCCGCGTCCCCGGACTTAGGCTCGGGCAGCCACGCAGCCACGCCCTTCTTGCCGCCTTGCTGACTTTCCGGTTCCAGGCTGACGGGTTCACCAACCCTGAGCTGCGCGTTCTCACCGCCCAACTCCGCGGCTTGCAGCCCCAGGCCGTTACCGCCGGCCAGATCACCTACGATCTCCGTCGGCTCCGAATGCACCGACTCATCACGCGGGTGCCGCACACCCACCGCTACCGCGTCACCGAGATCGGCCTACGCACCGCCATGCTGATCACCCGCATTCACGACCGGCTGCTACCCACCGGCCTCGGCGACCTCGCCGAAGCCATAAACCCCGGACCACTACGGCGGGCCTTCCTCACCTTCCAACAACAGATCGACCGCCTCGCCATTCAATCCGGACTCACCGCATAAGATCCACAAACTTGACTCAAGATTCCGGCTTCGCCGGACCTAGCCGAGCTAGGTGGGCGAGGAACCTTGCGATCTTCAGCGCGGCGGCAGGCACCTCGACCATCATGCCGACGCGTAGTCCTTCGGGCAGCCAGCAGGACCGGCTGCTTCCTCGAGGATGCTACGCGCGTTCCGGATTTCGGCGATGGTTGTCACCATCGGGAACATCACACTGGTTGGCATCCTCTGGGCCACTTGGCATATGGCTGAGAGCTGCTTTAGCAGGTCCCGACGGTCGAGAGAGAGCCGAATTCCGCGGTGTCCGAGGACCGGGTTCTCTTC
>DASUYM010000326.1:0-4402 GCA_036377435.1 Propionibacteriaceae bacterium | reverse complement strand
ATCCCTCGCTCATCGAGCCGCTGCCTGCGGAACCCGAGCCGGTGCCTGATCAAGAGACGCTGATCTGATCATGACATCGACGGTCATACCCGTGGATACTCCGCAAGGGCCCGGCAGGATGTTCCTCGATCCTGCTGAGCAGCCGAATTCCATTCTCCTGCTCGGCCATGGCGCCAGCGGCGGCATCGCCGCGGTTGATCTTGAACTGCTGGCTCACAACTTGCCGGCAATCGGCACGAGCGTGGTGCGGTTCGAACAGCCCTGGCGTACGGCAGGGCGCAAGGTCGGTGCGCCGCCGCCCAAATTGGACGAGGCGTGGTGCGCTGCGCTGGACTGGCTGGTCGGCCAGGAGTGGGCCCAACATCAGCTCCTGGTAGGCGGGAGGAGCGCCGGCGCTCGAGTGGCCTGCCGGACAGCGTCGCACACACAGCCGGCGGCAATTGTGTGCTTGGCATTCCCGCTGCATCTTCCCGGTCGGCCCGAAAAGTCCCGGGTGGGAGAGCTGTTGGCACCCACCGTGCCCAGACTCGTCCTGCAAGGCAACAAGGACAGCTTCGGCACTCCGGAAGAGATCCGCACGGCAATCGACGATGCGCCAGGTATCTCAGTGGTGGAGTTGCCGGGAGCCGACCACGGCTTCCGGATCGTCGGAGCTCGATCCGCGGCGAGCGCGAGCAATCGATCACAGACAACGAAATCCCCACCGCTCAGCCCAGCTGATCTCCGCACGACCGTTATCGCCGAAGTCAGCAGATTCATCGGGGCTGTGGCGGGAATATCGACATCATGACTGCGTTGCACATCACATGCCCCTACTGGTGGATGGGTGGGCCGAGCAGTCGATGTTGCGCAACTCGCCGCTACTCTCGTACGTGATGAGCATGCCAAGCGGCTCGAATGCCGCCGGCGCAAGCGCGCCGAATACTGATGCCGGTCACGCGGAGACGACGGACGAGCGACATGCACGTTTCGAGAGTGATGCGCTGCAATACCTCGATCAGCTCTACGCCGGTGCGCTGCGTATGACCCGCAACCCGGCTGATGCCGAGGACATCGTGCAGGAGACGTATGCCAAGGCGTACGCGTCCTTTCACCAGTTCACCCCGGGCACGAACCTGAAGGCGTGGCTCTATCGGATTCTCACCAACACCTACATCAACTCCTACCGGAAGAAGCAGCGGGAGCCGCAGCTCTCCGACGGGGAGAACGTGGAGGACTGGCAGCTTGCCAGAGCCGAGTCGCACACGTCCAGTGGGCTGAAGTCGGCGGAGATGGTGGCCCTGGAGAACCTGCCGGATTCTGATGTGAAGGAAGCCCTGCAGCAACTCGCTCCCGACTTCCGGTTGGCCGTCTACCTGGCCGATGTCGAAGGCTTTTCTTACAAGGAGATCGCCGAAATCATGGGCACTCCAATCGGAACCGTGATGTCGCGACTCAACCGCGGCAGGACGCAGCTACGCAACCTGTTGGCTGATTACGCCCATGAACGAGGCGTGAAACGACCGGAGGCGAGCAGGACATGAACGTCGATCGACCGGACGATGCATCGTTCGATGACTGCGAGCATGTGCTCGAGCGGGTGTATGAGTTCTTGGACAATGAGATTGACGCTGCCAGCAGCGACGCGATCCGCCGGCACCTTGCGATGTGTGAGCCCTGCCTCGACAAGTTCGATGTCGAGGAAGCCGTCAAGTCGCTGGTGCATCGGCGGTGCGGAGGCGACGTCGCACCGAGCCACCTTCGAACCAAGATCGTGACGCAGCTGACTGTGCTTCGCAAAACGCTCTGAGCAACACACCAACAAACCCCACGGGCGCTACCCGCGGGGTTTGATGTTTCTCACGCTGCCTGCCGTCAGGCGTTGGGTCGCTTGCCATGGTTCGCGCTCTTCTTCCTGCGGGCGCGTCGCTTGCGGGCACTCTTAGCCATCTGAACCTCCCAGTGAACCTGCTTTGGATTGCTCGCGCAATCGCGCTGACAGTCCCCTGTCTCCTCGCTCGCTCGCCGACGAACAGCGTGTCGACTCACTCGCTCGTCCAGACAGAGGTGCGCGATTTTCCAACGCTCGCAATCGCGACGATTCTGCCACAGAGACTGAGACATCCACTTGTTGGAGACGGCCGTAGGGTTGCGGCATGCCGTCCATGTCGGAGATCATCTCCGAGCACACCGACCTCTCCGAGGCTGACCATCACTGGTTGAAGCTGCTGGTCTCGGAGTGGCAGTTGTTCGCCGATCTCAGCTTCTCCGACTTGGTGTTGTGGGTGCCCGACCGCGATCCCAATGTGTTCTGGGCGGCTGGCCAGATCCGCCCGTTCACCGGAGCGACCTCGCTGTTCGACGATGTAGTGGGCGACCTCATCGCGTACTCGCCTGAGCACCTGGTCTCGGAGGCCTTCCTCAGCGGCAAGATCGTCCAAACCAGCGAGGGCAAGCTGCAAGCCGGATTTCCCGTCGATACCCATGCCATCCCGGTGAAGGTCGGCGAACGGGTGATCGCGGTCGTCGAGCAGCACACGAGTGAGCTCGGCGTACGGGCGCCGAGCTCATTGGAGAAGGCCTACCTGGAAGCCGCGGCCGAGCTGGCCAGGATGATCACGGTCGGAGCTTTTCCCATTCCCACTGATGCCACACACCTGGCGTTCAGCCCGCGGGTCGGTGACGGATTCATCCGTCTTGATCCGACCGGAGACGTCACGTACGCCAGCCCGAACGCGCTCAGTGCCTATCGCCGACTGGGGCTGCGGGGCGATCTGGTCGGTGAGCATCTTGCGAGCTTGACAGCGGGCCTACTGCCCACCGGGCCCGGCCCGGTGGACGACTCCGTGCAGTCGGTGTTGTCGGGCCGAACGGCACGCAGAACCGAGCTGGTGTCCGGGGAAGCACACCTGATGGTCCGGGTGTTGCCGCTGGTCGACGGCCGCGAACGGGTGGGCAGCATCGTGCTCTGCCGCGACGTGAGCGACCTGCGGAGCAAGGAGCGCGAGCTGGTGACCAAGGACGCCACCATTCGCGAAATCCATCACCGGGTCAAGAACAACTTGCAGACTGTCGCGGCGCTGCTGCGCATGCAGGCCCGCCGAATCGAGTCCCCCGAGGCCAGGGTGGCGCTGACGGACGCGATGTCTCGGGTCGCCTCAATTGCCATCGTGCACGAGACGCTGTCACAGGCGTTCGATGAGATCGTTGAGTTCGACAGGGTGGCTGACGAGCTGCTCCGGATGGTTGGCGATGTGGCTGCATCGTGGGGTGGGGTATCCGCGATCCGTGACGGCAGCTTTGGTCTGCTGTCAGCAGAGGTCGCTACGAGCCTGGCGATGGTCATTAGCGAGCTCTGCCAAAACGCCGTCGAACACGGCCTCGAACACAGGTCGGGCGAGGTTCGCGTAGTGCCGGGCCGCATGAATGGGCGCCTCCGAGTGGAGATCAGCGACAACGGGCGAGGACTGCCGGTGGGATTTGACTGGCGCAAGTCCCGGAGCTTGGGACTGTCGATTGTGAACACGCTGGTGGCGGAGATGGAGGGCTCTTTCGAGCTAGGGTCGCGGCCAGCCGGCCCGGGAACACAAGCAGTTGTGGATATTCCCCTCTGGGCCGGCAATCCACGCATACCACCGGGCGATCATCAACGAGCCTGACGGCATTCGCGCCATCGGCTCCGAACGCACGGTGCCCCGGACCACGCCGAAGGCCTGGTGAGCACAAGGGGTCGTGTGCAGCCGCCCCGCCATCCAGTGGAGGGCACATCAGCCCGGTAAGTACGCTGGCACGCAAAACGCCGGGGGATTGCCCCGGCGTTGATTGCAACTGGATGAAGCCTTGTTATGCGGTGCGGATGCGCGCTCGTGCGGCGCGACGCTTCAGCGCTCGCCGCTCATCTTCGCTGAGACCGCCCCAGACACCATGATCCTGACCAGCTTCCAGCGCCCATTGCAGACATGCGTCTCTTACCTCGCATCGCCGGCAGACCTGCTTGGCCTCTTCTATCTGGAGAAGGGCCGGGCCGGTATTTCCGATCGGGAAGAACAGCTCAGGGTCCTCATCCAGGCAGGCGGCCCGGTGGCGCCAATCCATGGCGTTACACTCCTAACTGATTGCTCTGGGTCCCTGGCGTAGGACCCCGCAGGACGGGGAAGCCACGAGTCCTCTACACTGAGCCTTGACTCGCGCTCCCCAAGACTTTCAAGTATTGACAGGCAATACAAGAGTTTCGAGCGTTCGGTGCCTCACATTTCGGTCCTGTTACGGTCCTTGCTGTCTCTTCAACCGGTTGTACCCGCTCCTATCGCCTCAAAACACGCCATATGACAACAGCCGCACGGCCTTCAGGGCGACGGCCCTTCACGATTGTCATGGCGGCAGCGGTGCTGGCGCTCGAGGCAGTCATCGCACTTGGGTACGC
>DASUYM010000325.1:0-22638 GCA_036377435.1 Propionibacteriaceae bacterium | reverse complement strand
CTGGCACGTTGGCTTCGCTAGCCCTGTGGCGAGCTGCCCCATGACCGCCGAGCAGTTTTTGGGACGCACCGTGAAGGACCGCATGGGCCGCAGTGCTCTCATCACCTTCGTAGAGGTAGAGATCGACGTGCCAGCTCTTGACATGTGATGCGGACGGCGATGGTTGGGCGGATCCTTCCGCCGCCGGTCGAGCTGCTTCGTCCGGACTGTGGGGTGTCTCGTAATGCTGCAGATGGACGTCTGGTCCGGGGAAGAACAGGCTCTCCCGCCCGGTGTCTGACCAGCGCACCAGGTACGGCGCCTCACCATTCGTGCCGCGCACGTCCAAGATCTCACCGTCCCTCGCCGGTGCACCCAACGTTGCACTGGCCACGATGATTCGGTCGCCTACAGCTGCATGCATGACCGCCTACTTTCTCCCTAGGAAACGGGTCCATTGGCATCGGCACAGGAGTTCCATCGCCCGCGATCAGCTTGCCCGCTACCCAAGGAAGTGTCACGGGCTGAAAGAAGCATCGGTACAGGGCCGAAGGTCCCAACGTCCATATCCTCGGCGGCTTTCCCGGGAGACGATGTGATCACCTGACGGTAAGGATCGCCAAGGCGCCGAGGCAGGTAGCGATAGCCCCGATGGTCACCAGGTAGAAGTCACCCCTGACGGCCGCTTGACTCTCACACTCGGATGGCTCTGACGCTGATTGCTCGGGGTGGTCAGGCATTACGAGCGTTACTGCGCCAGCGTTCGAGGACGCTGGACATCTCACTGATCCAGAATTCGAGGAATCTGGCCGTCTCGTCCAGTCGACGGCCTGCGCGGGTGCCGGCGCCAACCGCGTCAACCCCCTCCCGGCTCAGCCGGACCAGCTGCTCCAAATCGTGTTCACGCTCGCCGAGCATCTCGTACCAGTCATCGGAGACGAGCCGATAGATGTCGCGACGTTCGCCCGGCCGGTGCGATCGAGTAATGAGGTGCACGTGGATGAGGTAGCGCACGGCACCAGAGATGGCAGCAGGGCTCGCCCGCAATGCCGCGGCCAACTCAGCGGAAGTGGCAGATCCGTCGTCTCGGCTCAGCAACAGCGCGAACACGCGGGACGCCATGCGCGGCATTCCGCTGGCCACCATGCCCGCAGCGAAGCGTTCGACGAAATCACCGAACGGCTGCTCTTCTGGTGCCGGCTCCATATTTGGGAAGCTTACACAAGAACCATAACGTTCAGAAGCTAGTGAACGATGTGTACGCTGACGGTATGTCAGATGTGATCAGCGTGCGTGGGCTTGTGAAGGACTTCGGACGGACCCGTGCGCTCGACGGTCTGGATCTCACCGTCTCCCAAGGGGAGGTGCACGGCTTCCTCGGCCCGAACGGTGCGGGGAAATCCACCACCATCCGTATCCTGCTTGGGCTGCTGCGACCGACGGCCGGGACTGTACGCCTGCTCGACGGCGACCCATGGGCAGACTCGACTGCCCTTCACCATCGGCTGGCGTACGTCCCTGGCGAGGTCAACCTATGGCCGCAGCTCACCGGTGGTGAGGTGATTGACCTGCTCGGCCGGCTCCGCGGCGGCGTCGACCGCGTGCGCCGCGACGAAATGCTGCAGCGCTTTGAACTCGATCCGACAAAGAAGGGCACGGCTTATTCCAGGGGCAATCGGCAAAAGGTGGCGCTCGTCGCGGCGCTGGCCAGCGACGTGGAGCTCCTTATCCTCGACGAGCCGACCACCGGGCTCGATCCGCTGATGGAGGAGGTCTTCGCCGATTGCATCCACGCGGAGCGGGAGCGCGGCCGGACGGTGTTCCTGAGCAGCCACATCCTCTCCGAAGTCGAGGCGCTGTGTGACCGGGTCAGCATCATCCGGCAGGGCCGCAACGTCGAGACCGGCACGCTGGCCGACATGCGACATGTCACCGACACGAGCATCGACGTGACGCTCCGCTCGATACCGCTCGATCTTGCCGGGCTGCCTGGGGTCAGCACACTCGAGGTGGAGGGCACCCGGCTGCGCTGCGCCGTGCCGACCGAGCAGATCGGTGCGCTGCTGACCGAGCTTGGGCCGTACGGGATCACCACCTTGACCTGCCAGCCACCCACCCTGGAGCAGCTCTTCCTACGCCATTACGACCGCGACGCCGCCGCGGTGCCGACGGCGTCCGCCACGAGCGGGTCATGATGAACGAGCTGCGCGGCACCGGGATCCTGCTCGCCACAAACCTCCGTCGGGACAAGCTGTTGCTCCCCGTCTGCGCCGCGACGTTCGCAGGCGTGGCCGGCAGCAGCGCTGCAGCGACCGCCGGGTTGTATCCGGACACGGCTTCGCGGGCTTTGGCGGCCGACCTGATCAACGCCACGCCGGCCCTAGTCGCCATGTTCGGCCGGGTCTACGACCCGTCACTGGGGGCCATCGGGCTGATCAAGCTGGCTGGGTTGGGCACGGCCATGGTGGGCCTGTTCGCCCTGCTCGTAGTCATCCGGCACACCCGAGCCGACGAAGAGCTGGGCCGGTACGAGCTGCTGGCCGGCGGCTCGATCGGGCGTTTCGCCGCGCTGGCCGCGTCGCTCGTCACCGCAGCCATCGGCACCGTCGTCATCGGCCTGGTGACCGCCCTAGCGCTGATGGTCGCCGAGCTGCCACCAGCCGGCTCGATTGCCTTCGGGCTTACCTGGACAGTGGCCGGGCTCGCCTTCGCCGGAGTGGGAGCCATCGCCGCACAGCTGACGGCGAGTGCCCGCGCTGCACGAGCTCTTGCCATAGGAGCCCTCGCGGTGGCCTATCTACTGCGAGCCGCAGGTGACTCCACTGGGGAGGCGGAGCCCGCGTGGCCAACCTGGCTGTCTCCGATCGGCTGGGCCCAGCAGGTCCGGCCCTACGCCGGCGACCGCTGGGCGCTGACCCTGCTGCCGGTGGCCTTCGGAGTCGTTCTGGTGGCGCTGGCGGTCGTGCTAGCCCGGCAACGCGACCTCGGGGCAGGGCTGCTCCCGCAACGTCCGGGAGCCGCTGAGGCTCCACAACTGCTCGCCGGCCCCTTCGGATTGGCGTGGCGGTTGCAGCGAACCGCGTTCCTCGGCTGGCTGGCCGCGTTCGTGCTGCTCAGCCTGGTCGTCGGCCAGATCGTGACCCGGATCGGGGACATGCTGGGCACGCCTGTGGCACGCCAGGTCATCACCGCCCTGGGTGGCGTCGGTGAGCTGACGAAGGCATTCGTCGCGGTAGAACTGAGCTTCATCGCCGTGTTCGCGGCGGCGTTCGGGATCAGCTCCACCCTGCGCCTGGTGGGCGAGGAGTCAGCCATGCGGGGCGATCTGATCTTGAGCACCCCCACCGGTCGGCTGCATTGGGCACTCAGTCACCTCGTCATAGCCGCAGTCGGCACCGGCATCTTGATGCTGGCCTGTGGGCTTGGGATCGGTCTGGCCCACGCCATGCAGAGCGGCGACCCGAGTGTCTTCGGCGCCGATCTGCTGGCCGCCGTCGTCCGGCTGCCGGCCGTCTGGGTGCTGGTCGGCGCGAGCCTCGCCCTGTACGGGCTCTCTCGCCGTGCCGCCCCGATCGCGTGGGCCGTGCTCGTCGCGACCTTCCTGGCCAGCGAGATCGGCCCGCTGCTGGATCTGCCGCAATGGGTGCGCGACCTCTCCCCGTTCACACACGTGCCGGCGCTGACGGGCGGCGAGGTTAGGGTCGCGCCCTTGCTCGTGATGCTGGCCGTCGCGTGCGCGCTAGTCGGGGCGGGCTTATTCACGTTGCGGCGGCGGGACCTGGCGGTCGGCTGATATTCAGGTGCTTAGTCGCTGCTGCGCTTCCGCGTACGCCGCGCTCCTGCAGTGCCACCCCATCCGCCGCTGCCAAACGCGCAAGCCACACCAAGCATGAATCCGAAGTCGTACCAGTTGCCGTTGTTCTGCACCTCGTAGATGTTCACCTCCGTGGTGAACAACGACACGATAAAGGTGATCGGGCTGATCAACCCCTGCCACAGGCCCAACCAGAAGCCAGCAGGGTCCTGACCGGTATCGACGAGCTCGTTCGGCCCGGCGGCACAGGCGGCCAGCAGCAGCGCTGTGCCAGTGAGCAGTAGCGCCCACCTCACACGTGATTTGATCGAGTCCCCGGTCATGGCATCCTTTCGAGAGTTTGGACAGCGGGCCTGCGTCAGACGAGGCCCATTAGCGATAATGACTGCCTCCGCTGGCTTCGGTCGGCACGGGCACCTTCTGGGCTACCGACGGATGCCTGTCACGTTCGTGGGTGGGCCGCGAACTACCAGTGCTGCGATCTTCGTGAGGAGGAGTCGGGCGGTGTCGCGGGAAATTCGCTGTTGCAGGTCGTGATCGATCTGGCTGTCGGGTGTCATTAAGCGGAACACACCCACCAGCAGAAGCTGGGTAGCTGCGTCGGTCTCCGAGGGTCCGAATTCGAGATTGGCGTCGAGTGAGGGCCGGCCGTCCCCGGCGCCGTCGGTGAACCATCTGATTGGGAGGACGGTGACGGGGCCACGCGCATAGGGCGTGAGGGTCTCTACGGTCAGATGGCGGCTCTCGAAGGCGACCTTCGCATCGTCGCTAACCTGCCCATCAGCACGACCTTGTCCATAGCCACTACTGTGACTCGGCCCGCGGTTGAGGGCTTCGGACGAGGCCGCGTACAGCCCGTCAGTCTGCAGTTGTATCAGGAGTTGTTCGCGTGCCACGGCGAGGGGAATGGGGAGGTGCAGCTGTTCTCGAACGAACATATCTTGAGAGAACCGCACCGGCGTGGCCCCAGACAGAGGATTAGGTCATGTCCGCCCCGGGGCATCTGGGCTGTGATCTGAGGAGTCAGCGGCCACCTGAGCAGGGTCGAGTGCCCTGCTGGCCCGTGCCCTTCGCCTCTGCCCTGCCCCGTACGGTTCTGCAAACGTGGGAAGTGGTTGAGCCACGGGATGGAGGGCCGGTATGGGGAATCTGAAGGTGTCCGAGCTGGCCACCGGCGTGTACGCGGTCACGCTGGGACGAGGCGCAGTCTCCACCAACGTCTACCTCGTCCGCTCTGGGTTGTCCTGGTCGCTGGTGGACGCTGGCTGGTCCGGCAGCGAGCAGACGATCAAAGCTGCGGCCGAGTCGGTGTTCGGGCCCGGAGCCCGGCCGGCGTCGATGCTGTTGACCCACCTGCATCCGGACCACTCTGGATCCATCCGGCGGCTGGCGGAGGACTGGGGGCAGACGGCGTACGTGCATCCCGATGAGCTGCCGCTCGCATCCGGATACCTGCCCGAGTACGCGATTCCCCTCGACCGCTGGGTGGTGCCCATCATCCGGCTGCTGCCGAAGAAGGCGCAAACGAAGATCGCTGGCGACGCCAATCTGACCGACGTGGTGCGCCCTCTCGATCTCCGGTCCGGTCTCCCGGGTCTGCCCGACTGGGAGGCCATCCATACACCCGGTCACACCCCTGGTCATTTGAGCCTGTATCGCAGCAGTGACGGCGTCCTCATCACCGGCGACACGGTGGTGACCGTGGATCTGAACTCGTTTCTTGGCGTCCTGCGGTGCAGGCAAGGAGTGTTCGGCCCACCTCGCTACACGACCTGGAACTGGGCTGTCGCCCAGAAGTCGATTGCCGTCCTCGCTGCCCTCGAACCGCAGGTTCTGGCCACCGGTCACGGTCGGCCGCAAGCCGCCGGGGCGGCGAAGGCGCTGGAGGCGCTGTCCCGGCGGCTGGGTCGTCCCGCGCGATGGCGGCAGGGCATGTTCGCCGCTGTCGACTACAGCGCCCGCGTCCATTACCGGCCTCCGCCCCGGCTCTATCAGCGGGTGCAGAAGAGGCTTGCACCGTTCCTGGTCAGTCATGGGATCGGTCCCGCGTACGTGGTAGTGCTCGAGGTCTCGGGACGGCGTTCGGGAGTGATCCGCCGCAACGCTCTGGTGAAGGCCAGCCACCAAGGCAACGACTACCTAGTCGCTCTCGCCGGCGAGTCAGAGTGGGTCCGCAACGTCCGGGCGGCCAACGGCCAGGTTGTCATCGGTCGGCGCCAGCGTCGGGCCGTGCGATTGGTTGAGTTGTCACCTGCTGAACGGCCGCCGATTCTCCGGGCGTACCTGCTCCGGTCGAGCCGGCAGCCGAACTCACCCGCAGTCCAGCATGAAGCGCAGCTGTTTTTCGGGCTAAGCGGCGATCCCTCGGTCGAGGAGATCTCTTCTGTTGCGGAGTACTACCCGGTATTCCAGATCGTGGCGGACCCACGCTCGGCCTCGGCAGAACTTGGCCGGTCGAGCGAAGCATCGGCAGGTGGTGCCGCCGCGACCGAGGGAAGCTAGTGTCCTGGCGCAGGGCACTAGCACCGCCTCACAGAATCTTGCCCAGTTTCGTACGCCTGGCCAGCAGCGACCCGAGCCAGAAGGATCCTGCGACAGCGAGCGCACCGACGAGCACGCCCTTGGCGAAGCCCGGTAGCGGAAGTGGCCGTGCCGCAATTTCAAGGCCGATGAGAACGGGGACTTGGAGGATGAAGGCGGCGTACGCGCCGCGGGCACTAGCAACCAGGATCGGAGCATCCGAGGTCAGTCGACGCTGCGCCCACGCCAGTAGCCAGACCGAACCCGCCACGACCAGGGATGCCTCCACAGCGTCCAATGCGAGCGCCTGCCAGTGCCAGCCGCCTAGAAACTGGTCGCCATCGCGGGCGAAGTTCCTGACGCCGGCAGAAAAGGCGAGCACGGGCGCCACCACGAGGGTGATGGTGACTGCGATGCCGCACTTGCGCGCGACCGCGGACGGCACCTTCCGCGCCCAGCCCTGACTGCTCAGTGCCGCTCCGAGGCAGAACATTCCGACGCACTGCGGCCACTGCCACACATGCAGGTCCAAGATTTGCTGGCTGCGGGCCGGGTACCACAGGCGTACGACGAACGAGGCGACAGCAATGGCTAGGGCGGCCAGGAACAGATGGCTGCCTTGCGTGGCCCGCATGTGGAACCGAAGGCCCCACCTTCTCCAACGCCACAGCGCGTAGCCGAGCGAGACGTACATCAGCACCTGGGCGAACCACAGCGGTCCCGAGTCCAAGAAAGGCTGTCGACCAAGGAAGCCTTGCCACAACGAGAGGTGATAGCCCGCCGAACGATAGGCGAGCCACATGAGTAGCGGCCAGACGCACAGCGTGAATGCGAGCCACGGGAGTCCAAGTCGGGTGATGCGGCTTTGCGCGAAATGTGCCGGACCTCGGTGAGCCATCTCAGCCGACGCGAATAGACCGGCCAGAAAGAAGAAGGTGCCGATGACGAAAAGCCCCGTGGGACCAAGGAAGATTGACAGCAACAATTCCGAGCGCGGGGACATCGTGACCTCGTTGACCTCGTCGTACGGCCAACCGCCGATCGCGGTATAGCCCAGCAGCGCATGACAACCGATAATCCAGGCGACCAGCAACGACTTGAAGTTGTCCACCTGGACCACCCGGTGGGTACTGTGGACGCGCTGGGAGGAATCGCCGGCCTTCGCTTCACTCCTACCGGCCGGTCTCATCGAGTCAGCCGCTGCGCTTCCCGGGTCAGGCTCGGCCATCGCGCCGCCTTTGCGTCCTGCCATACCTCCACGCCGGAACGCTCGGCCGCCGTGCGTTCCGCTTCCTCGTCCCATTCTCGACCTCAGTCTGCGGCCGAGCGCGGGGCGTACGTGCAGAGTCTTAGGAGCGTGGATGGGAAGTAACAACGTCCTGCTCGCCGGGGAGGCAGAATGATCAAGACATCGGATGGGTGAGGTGACCCGACCAGGAACGGATGTGGAGACTGCCGTGTTGATCGACCAGGAACTGCCCCGCTGGGAGCGAAGGGTGCTGGTGTCCCTGCCTGTTGAAGCCGACTCAGTCACCACATTCGCGGCAATCCGGCGGGTGGACTTCTTCCGATCACCGGTGATCGCTGTTCCAAACCGGCTCCGCACTTGGTTCGATGCCTTCATCAGATCGGGTGAACACGGCTCGGCTGCACAGCCGGAGCATTTCGGTTTCGACCAGCTGCTCGAGGAGCGGGGCGGCTTTCATCTGCTGGCCGAGGAGGCTGGTGAGGAGCTGGTGCTTGGATTCATTGGACGATGGTGGGATCGAGGTTATGGCCGGGTGGAGTGGAGCGCAGAGGAGTTTCGCGACTTCGGTCGCCCGGGTTATGGGGTCGGAGCCTGGGGGTTCACAGTGCTCCCCTACGGCAGCAGCACGACCGTGCTGGTCACCGATGTGCGCGTGCGGTGCACCGATGACGAAGCTCGACGCAGTTTCCAGCGCTACTGGACTGCGGTCGGGCCGTTCGTTACCGCGATGGGACGCCCCGTCTTGCGCCTGATACGCAAAGAGGCCGAGCGGGCCGCGAAATCCGTACAAGGCTGAGGATCGGCTCGCGTACGTCCTAGCTCCAGACCACCGAGACGCGGCGGCTATACGCCTCGATCGCTGATGAAGATCGTGAACACCAGCCGCAGGACTTTGTCCTCCATACCCCCGACGCCGGGGACGCGACTCACTGCCGGGCAGGTCAGATGGTCATAACCTCGGCGGGTCTTTGACCCTGCCGATCGTCCCTGTCAATGCACTGAATGAATGGACAGCGTTGAAGTCAACGAGAGAGGTGGTCGAGTCGATGACATTCGTGGCTGATCGAGAGCGCGGCCGCATGGTTGCCGCCGGAGTGGACGGATCGCCTGAGTCGGTGGCGGCGGCCCGGTACGCGGTGCGGGCAGCAGGCCTTCGCGATCTTGATCTGCTACTGGTGCATGCATACGAGCTTCCACTAGTCAACGTGCCGATCGAGCAGGCGATCCTGGATGCGTGTCGTGATGCCGCTCATAGGCTGGTAGCGGACATGGCGTCGCAGCTCACAGTGCCCAGCACAATGCGGATCGAATCGGTGCTACAGCCGGAGCTTCCCTCGGTGCTGCTCGAACGGATCTCGCGGACCGTGCCGCTGCTGGTCGTGGGCCAAGACCACCTCACCTGGGGCGAGCGGATGCTGTTCGGGCAGGTCGCCTCTCACGCTGCGCACAGGGCTGCTTGTCCGGTGGTCATCGTTCCGGGCGGATGGCGAGCGAGGCGGACCGGCGAGCAGCACCCGGTCGTAGTGGCCTTAGACGGAAACACGAAAGCACAAGTGGCGCTGCGCACGGCGTTCGAGGAGGCTCAGCTGCTTCGGACCAGGGTGCTCGCTCTGCACGCGTCACCCTACGGTTCGCCGGCGAGCGAGATTGCCGCCCAAACAGCGAACCTCACCGAGTTACTTGCGGGATGGAAGCAGGACTTCCCCGACATCTCGGTGCGCAGCCTGGTGGTTTCCGGCGACCCTGACGCGAATTTGCTGAGGTGGTCGCGGTCGGCTGCACTCCTGGTGATGGAGCGGCCGCATGGGCGCATGTGGGGCTCATGGGAGCGCTCGGTCGCCCGCGCCGTGTTGAAGCAAACTCACTGCCCGATGATCGTCGTGCCGCGCCAACCCGGCCGTGGAAGGAACGGCTAGCTGTGCAGAGCATCGTCCGCCCGATATCCGGCAGGCACCGCCACGATGGGGCAGACGGCGCGACTCAAGCAGTGATGGCTGATCGAGCCGGCCAGCACTACGTTCGCCCTGGGCGCCGGCTGGGGCACAACCGGAGCTGTACGAGTGTGTGTCGTGTCGCAGCGGAGGATAAGGCTGGCGTTAGGGGGGCGGCGCTGGCGAAGCGGTGCCAGCTACGCGATGTCGCGCTTCCGCCAATCGACCGACCAGCATGACCGGGCAGTGCGCCAGTCGCATCACCGACTCAGCGACCGGTCCGGTCCGGATGCTCCACGCTTGCTCGCTGTGGTGACACCCAAGGACGAGGAGGTCCGCACTGGAGGATTGCTGAACCAACAGGTCGGCTGGCGCGCCTTTCAGGTGCGTTATGTCAATCTGCAGCCCTGGATGCAGACGCTCGATCTTGCTAACCGCATCGATCAGGTCGGGTTCGTCGGGCTGGCTGCGCAGGAAGGGGGCCACTGTTGGGTCGACAGGCGTCGGCACGGTCACGACGGTCAGAATTGATGAGTTGATCACAGCCTCCGCCGCAGCGGCCCGCAGCGCCTGATGCCCAGTGTGGTTGTCTGTCCAACCCACGACAATCCGGGCATGCGCATTCTCGATGCTGCTGAGCGTGCCGCTCACGGTGACCACCGGACAACGTGCATGGACCGCGACGCGGTCCTCGATAGGGCCGAGCGCGCCGTGCGTCGCGCGGGGGCGTGTCGGATCGAGGCCGAGCACCAGCAAGGAGGCCTCCGCGCTCAAGTCCACGAGATAGTCGCTTACGCTGTCGCACCGCGCACTTCGGGTGAAGATGGCGATGTCTGGCTCCATGTCCGATGCGGCGGCCGCGCTGGCCTTGAGGACCGCATCAGACTCGTCGGTCCAGCCGTCCAGCCCAACCGCATCGGTGGCGACCGGTCCCACATGTACGACGAGAAGTTCGGCAGGACGTATCCGTGCTTGATGCGTCGCCCACAGCAATGCTCTCCGTGACGCTCGCGACCCATTGACGCCGACGAGGACCCGCTCGGTCTGCTCTGCGGTACCCATGTGCCGATTGTTCGACTCCTGGGACTGCTGGGGCAGGGCCAGGTGACCAGGGAGTCTGGGACTTTGGTCCGTATTAGGGGCCTCTGCCCCCGAACCGCAGCCGGGTAGTCCTGTGGTCTCCCGCGGACTATTTCTGAAAGACTGATCTGCGCCTGGCACTGACTCAAGACGATCCAATAGCGCAAAGGAAGTAACTCGCTTGACCGACCCGCCGCAGAAGCCAGCAACCGATTCCTACCTGAGGACTCTGCCCGAGGCTGAGTGTTTTGAGCTGCTCGCCGTGGGGACCGTCGGACGAATTGGATTCGTGTCGCCCGCCGGTGTACAGATCATTCCCGTTAACTATCGCCTCGGCGCCGGTCATCGACTCTTCTTCAAGATCGTGCCAACCGGCGCGCTGGCACAGCTGGCGGAGATGGATGCTCAGGTCGCCTTCGAAGTGGACTATCACGCAGCTGACTTCCAGATCGCATGGAGCGTGTTGATGAACGGCACGATCAGCCGACTGGATGCCGCGGCAACAGCGGCGTACGAGGACCTCCGCCTGCGACCCGTCCCGTGGTCCGGCCCCGCCAGTTCCCTGCTCGTGTACTTCGTGCCGCGGACGGTGTCCGGGCGGAGCCTCCTCCGCACCAGCCCCAACTAGGGGTGGGCTGCCGCGCCGTTAGAGTCGATGCCCGGCTGGACGGGCTGGCGGTTATCGTGGCCGACGACGGCGTCCGCCGGAGCCTGCGCCGTAGTGCATCGGCGGCCTCTGGCAACAGCGGAACAACATGGTGGGCCGGCTGACCTGGTCAACCACCAGAAGGAGGGCTTTGCCTGCGATGGGCAATTTTTCTGACCACCTAGACCCGCGGTCTGTAGGAGCCCAGGCCATCCGTGTCTTCCTGCTCGACGATCACGAGCTGGTGCGGCGCGGCCTGACCGACCTTCTCGGGGCCACCACCGATCTCGTGGTGGTCGGCGAGGCTGCCACCGCCGCCGACGCCCTGCACCGCATTCCGGCGGCCGCACCGGACGTCGCGCTGCTGGACGCGCGGCTGCCTGACGGGAGCGGAATCGATGTGTGCCGCGAGCTCCGCTCCGCGCATCCGGAGGTGAGCTGCGTAATCCTTACCTCCTACGACGACGACGAAGCGCTCTTCGCTGCCGTCATGGCGGGCGCGTCGGGTTACTTGCTCAAGCAGATTCGTGGATCGAGTCTGGTCGAAGGAATCCGGCAGGTCGCCGCTGGACGATCGCTGTTGGATCCGGCGGTGACCAAGAAGCTCCTGGACCGGCTCCGCGAACCGGCCCAGGAGGACTCGACCGCCAGCTCGTTGACCGCCCGGGAGCGTGAGATCTTGGATCTGATCGCCGAGGGGTGCACTAATCGAGAGATCGGGCAGCGGTTGTTCCTGGCCGAAAAGACGGTCAAGAATTACGTGTCGAGCTTGCTGGCCAAACTCGGGATGCAGCGCAGGACTCAGGCCGCGGTTTACGGATCGAAGCTGCGCAAGCCCGCATCCAGCGACGACTGAGGCTTGTCATGGTCGACGTTCGGCTCGACACACGTGATGCGGATTTCGCTCAGCGCAGCGCCGCGGGCCCGGTGCCGGTCAGGACTTTCGGCCCGCGCAACCGTGACCGACGCCCGTGGACGGGCATCGATCACCACCAGATGCTTGATCTAGAGAAAGGACCGCAATGCGTGCCCTCGTCGTCTACGAGTCGATGTACGGAAACACCCACGTGATCGCTGAGGCGATCGCCCGTGGCCTTCGTCCCGCGTACGCCGTGCAGGTGGTCTCGGTCGCCGAAGCTCGATATGAGCAGGTGGGCCGCTATGACCTGGTTGTGGTCGGCGGGCCGACGCACGCGCATGGTATGAGCACGCCAGGCACCCGGCAGAGCGCAATCACTGCGTCGGGACTGCAGGCCGAGCACCTGCAGGTCGAGCCTGACGCCGCTGGCATGGGACTGCGGTTCTGGCTGGACAGCCTCGGCCTGTGCAACGGTCATGCAGCCGCGTTCGACACCCGCCTGCACGCGCACGCCCTTCTCACCGGAAAAGCCTCCAAAGGCATCGCCGGCATGCTGCACACCCACGGGTTCCAGCTGGTTGCTGAGCCGATCAGCTTCCTCGTGGATCGGCACAATCATCTTCTCGTGGGCGAGGAGGAGCGGGCCGAGCGGTGGGGCGCCAACCTCGCGACGAAGCTGCCGTTGAGCCATGAGCACTGACCGGTCGGTGATCCCGACGCCGGTTTCCGGGTCTAGCGCCTGGACCCCAGTGTCGAATCAGCCGCCTGGCCGGGGATTGGTCTATTGGCTGTCCGGGGCGTTGGTGATCATCACTGTCATCGCGGCGACCATCACGTTGGCCGCGCCTCAACTGCTCACCGGACCGGCCGCCATGAACGGTTCGGCTCGAGGAACCGCATTAGTGGTGCTCGGGGTTGCCGTGCCGTCTCTGATGCTGTCTTTGCATTCCATCCGTGGCGGGTCGCTGGTCACGACCGCGATTCTGTTGGGAACCCTGAGCTACCTCACGTACAACTCGATGATGTTTGTCTTCGGCACCCCCTACAACCGCCTTTTCCTGCTGTACGTCGGCATGTTGTCGCTGTCCCTATGGAGCCTCCTCGTGCTGGTCTGGCGGGTAGTGCCGGCGGTGCCCGCGACGACGGTTCGGCTGGGGCGACCCGTTGCGGTCTACCTTTGGCTGGTCGCGGCGATGAACGCACTCCTCTGGCTCTCCACGATCGTGCCCTCGATCTTTGCGGACCGGCCCGGCGCAGTCACCGACGGAATGGGTGTGGCGACCAACCCTGTCTTCGTCCAGGACCTGGCGATCTGGCTGCCAGCCGCCGCGGTCGTGGCGCTCGGACTGTGGCGGCGCCGCCCGTGGGGTGCGCTGCTGGCCGGGGCGGTCCTTGTCTTCTGGTTCATCGAATCGGTCGGGATCGCGGTTGACCAGTGGTTCGGCTCCACCGCTGACCCGGCCTCAACGGTTACCTCTATGACTATGGTGCCCGCCTTCGCAGGCCTGGCCGTCATCGGTCTCGTGCCGCTGTGGATCGTGCTTCGCAGCCTACGAGGGACGCATCTCGACTAGACAGCTCGCTCCACCGAAAGGACCTCAGATGACTTCAGTCCTCGTGACCTACGCCACCCGGATGGGATCGACGGCCGAGATCGCGCTCGTGATCGGCGAGGTGCTGACCCGCGCGGGCATGGTCGTCACCGTGTGCCCGTGTCATGAGGCCCGGGATGCGGCTGACTACGACGCGGTGATCATCGGCAGTGCCGTCTATCTGCGACGGTGGGATGACGACGCGGTCGACTACCTCAAGCGGCAGGCACACTCCCTCGCCCAACGACCGACGTGGCTCTTCCAGAGTGGACCGTGCGGGGAAGGCGCGCAGAACGAGTCGATCGAGACTCCCCGCAAGGTGGCCAAGGTGATCCAGAGCCACGGCCTTCAGCCGCCAGTGACATTCGGTGGCCGGCTCATCCGGTCGGAAGCGACCGGGCCGATCAGCCGCTGGATGGCGACCGGCTCACTCGCCGGAGACTTCCGCGACTGGGCTCGCATCCGCGCCTGGGCGGGCGAACGAGCCGACGATCTCCACCACGCCACCGTCCCTGGCGTCAGCCCGGAGCTGGCCTTGCCCACCGGTCGCGCCGACTCGCCTGCCAAGGATCGTGCATCCACCGGCCACCACGCGCACCGAGCGAAAACACGCAGTGCCACGTAAGGACCATGGTTCAAACTGCCCGGCGACGAATGGACTTGTCGAAGGGGCAGCCGCAAGATCACGATGAACTCAGATCATTGAACGAGGAGCTCGGAGATGAGTGGAATTGTCGTCGGACTCGACGACTCGAGATCGGCCCGCGCTGCGCTGCACTGGGCAGCCGGTTATGCGCGCCGTACAGGTTTAGGGTTGCGCGCAGTGCACGCGTTGAGCTGGCCGTTCGGGGTGATCAGCCCAAAGCTAGAAGATGCGGAAGCGCCGCGGCACCTGTCCTTCGACGAAGTCGAGGCGATCTACCGCGCCAGCATCACAGCTGTATTCGACGAGATCCACCCCCGGCCGGACTGGCTGATCCAGTTCGCTCGCGGCGACGCCGGACCCGTGTTGGTCCGACAGTCTCAAGACGCGTCGCTGCTTGTCATCGGGACACCGGAACATGTAGGACTGGGTCGCCTCGTTGCAGGCTCGGTCGGACATTACTGCCTCAGCCACGCCACCTGCCCACTCGTCGCGGTTCCCGCTGAGTACCAGCCCGCGCCTGACGCTCCGGCGCAGGCATTCTCCCAACCCACTGCGAATGAATCCAGCTCCTGAGTACCGGCTAGGTCGAACAGCCAGGCGTTCGGTCCAATTCAATCTGTGACCTCGGACCCTAGCGCCCGGCGATGAAGCAACCTATAAATGTGGCACCAGAGGCTTTCCCGAGAAGGAGCCGCCGATGCCTGCCGCCACCTCCGCCGTCGAGAGATTGCAAGGTTTAGCTGGACGAGCCAGTGCCATCAACCATGTTGACGAGCGTGCCGTGGCCGCCGAACTGCATGTTCCCGTGGCAGCGGTGCACGGCGCCGCCACGTTCACGACGATCTGGCGCGGACGCGGAGAGGTAAGCGGCACATCCGCGTCTGCGAGGGCACCGCATGCTTCGCGGCCGATGGCGGCCGGCACGTCGTTGAGGTCGAGCGGGCAGTCGGCGTCTCCGCCGGCTCCTGTCGCGAGGACGGGTCGGTGTCGCTGCAGGCGGTGCGCTGCGTTGGCTTCTGCTATGCGGCACCTGCTCTGTTGGACGGGACGGTTCCGCACGCCGGCCCGGAACTGGCCGCCAAGCTGATCGGCCGGACAGCTGACACGCCTCCCATCCCCGTTGCAGCGATCAGCAAGCCCGTGGTCCTGGCCGGCATCCTCGGACGAGAGGATCCATGGCAGCACTGGCCGGACGTCGTCGCATCGTGGCCTCCGGAGAGACTGATCGCCGAGCTCGCGACCTCAGGTTTGCGGGGCCGGGGAGGTGCCGGCTATCCGGTCGCGGCGAAGTGGTCGGCCGCAGCGGTGGGGCCGGCGCCGCGATACGTCGTCGGCAACGGGGATGAAGGTGACCCGGGTTCGTTCTGCGATCGAGTGCTTATGGAGCGGGACCCGCAACGGGTACTTGCAGGGCTGGCGTACGCGGCGCATGCGGTCGGCGCTGAGCGCGGGTACGTGTACGTTCGATCCGAGTACCCGGCGGCGATGGAGAGGCTGACCGCCGCCGTGGCGGAGGCGACCGAGGCCGGGCACCTCGGGCGCAGCCGGCACGGCACCACAAGCTGCTTCGAGGTAGAGATCGTGCAGGGTGCGGGTTCCTATGTCGCGGGGGAGGAGACCGCCCTGCTGCATGCGCTGGAGGGGCGGCGGGGCGCGGTCCGCCCTCGACCGCCGTACCCGACCTCATCAGGGTTGTTCGGGGCGCCCACAGCGGTCAACAACGTCGAGACCCTTGCGGCCGTACCGTGGATTGTCGCCCGCGGTGGCGCGGCCTTCGCCCGTCTCGGAAGCGCTCCTGAGACCGGAACGAAGCTAGTGTGTCTCAACGAGGCATTCGCTGCTCCCGGCGTGTACGAGGTCGAGCTTGGCATGCCTATCCGAAGGATTGTGGACGAGTTCGGCGGCGGGCTGCGCGATGGCCGGCGCCTGCGTTCGGTACAGGTGGGCGGGCCGCTCGGGGGCTTTCTCGCCCCCGAGGATCTGGATGTGCCGCTTCTCGACAGCGCTCTAGCCGCGCACGGGGTGGCGCTCGGTCATGCCAGCCTGATTGCGATCGATGACCGCGTGCCGGCGGCGGAGCTGCTGCGACACGTGTGGCGATTTGCGGCAATCGAAAGCTGCGGCACCTGTGCGCCGTGCCGCATCGGCTCTGGTCGGGGCGCCGGACTCGCCGAGCGGGTCGTCGCAGGAGACGCGTCTGTGCTGGCCGAGCAGCAACCCCTCCTGACAACCATGGAAACGGCGAGCATGTGCGCATTCGGTCGCGGAGTCCCACCCTCGATACGCAGCCTGCTGCGGGTCTACGCCGACGAGTTGCCGGCATGAGGGTCACTGTCGACGGGCACGGAGTTGAGGTGCCAAGCGGAGTCTCTGTGCTGACGGCAGTACGCGCGGCCGGGGGGAATGTTCCAAGTCTCTGCTGGGATCCCCGGACATCACCCGGTGGCTCCTGTCGGACCTGCCTAGTGGCGGTCGATGACGATCAGGTCGTCGCGGCGTGCACTACACCGGCAATCGAGGGCATGGTGGTGCGAACGGATCACCCGATCGCGACCGCAGCGGTGCACGGGACGCTGGAACTGCTGGTGTCGTCGCTGCCGGCCCGCGCACTCGACTTGCCGGCCGAGCGGAGCGAGCTAGTCCGTGCCTGCGTCGCATCGGGCGTAGGCGCTTCCCCGCCTGACGGCCGGACCGCCGAAAGGGTCGACTCCTCCCACCCGTACGTGCGCTTCGATCCCGATCTATGCATCGCCTGCGGGCGCTGCGTACGGATGTGCGACGAGGTTCAGGGGACGTACGCGCTGACCCTGGCCGGCCGCGGTCCCGACACCGTTCTGGTCGCGGGTGCGGGCGACCGCTGGATTGACTCACCCTGCGTGGCCTGCGGCGGCTGTGTCGACGCGTGCCCTACAGGTGCTCTCTTCGAAGTCGGTCTGCATGATCCACGCCCGATCGAGACAATCACCAGCACCACCTGCGGCTACTGCGGAGTCGGCTGCAGCCTCGACGTACACGTGCGCGACGATACGGTGGCCGCGGTGACACCCGCGCGGGATGGACCGGTGAACCGAGGGCACGCCTGCGTCAAGGGCCGGTTCGCCCACGCGTTCGCCCGAGCTGGCGACAGGCTGACCAGCCCACTGGTACGGCGCGACGGCCGGTTGCAGCCTGCCACCTGGGACGAGGCACTGGACCTGGTCGGCCGGGAACTGCGACGCATCCTCGCCGAGCACGGACCGGACTCAGTGGCCGCCATCTCCTCGGCCCGAGCGACGAATGAGGAGAACTACCTGCTGCAGAAGCTGATGCGGGCCGTCATCGGCAACAACAACGTCGACAACTGTTCACGGCTGTGCCACGCGCCCTCGGCGGCTGGCCTGGTCGCGGCGTTCGGCCTGTCAGGCGGCACGAACTCCCTCGACGACCTGGACCGGACCGACTGCATCCTGCTCGTCGGTGCCAATCCCACGGAGGCACACCCTGTCGTCGGCGCGCGTCTGAAGCAGCTGGTACGGCAGGGAGCCCGGCTGGTGGTGATCGATCCACGTCGCACCGAACTTGCTGCCGTCGCCGATGTGCACTTGGCCAACCGTCCGGGCTCCAACGTCGCGGTCTTCCACGGGCTGGCTCATCTCCTCCTGGCCACCGGGCATGTGGATGAGACGTTTCTCGCTGAACGTGTATCCGGCCTCGCCGAGCTGCGCCCCACGCTCGACGACTACGACCCCGACAGAGTGTCCCGCATCGCCGGCGTCCCGGCCGACAAACTGAGGCTTGCCGCGACGCTCTACGGCACTGCCAAGCGACCTGCCATTGTCTATGGACTGGGAGTGACTGAGCACGCACACGGCACCGACGGCGTACGCGCGTTGGCCAACCTGGCCATCCTCAAGGGCGCGGTCGGCACCGATCAGGGATGCGGGATCCTGCCGCTGCGTGGACAAAACAACGTCCAGGGCGCCTCGGACATGGGAGCCCTGCCTGACCTGCTTCCGGGCTATCAACACGTCACGGACGTGGATGCACGCCACCGAGTTGCTGCGGTGTGGGGTGTCGAACCTCCAGCGGTCCCCGGTTTCCGGATCCCCGAGATGTTCGACGCCGCCATTGAAGGGCGGGTTCGGGCGCTGTACGTCATGGGTGAGGACATCGCGCAGACCGACCCGGACAGCGCTCATGTTCGGGCGGCCCTGGCTGCCTGTGACCTCGTCGTCGTACAAGAGATCTTCCTGAGCAAGACTGCGCTGCTTGCCGATGTGGTGCTACCGGCGGCTTCGTTCCTAGAAAAGGACGGTACGTTCGTCAACTTCGATCGCCGCTTCCAGCGTGTCCGGCCCGCGTTGCCGCCGCCCCCGCAGGCGCGTACAGACTTCGACATCCTCAATGCCGTTGCCTCCAGTCTTGGCGCGGATCTCCACTGCCCCGACCCGGCCGCTGCACTTGCCGAGTGCGCAGCTGTAGCTCCGCTGTTCGGGGGTGTGAGCCACCGGCGGCTCGAGGCCGAAGGCGCACTGCATTCGCCCTGCCGCTCCATAGACGATCCAGGCGAGGCCACGCTCTACCTCGACCGGTTCGAGACGCCGGACGGCCGGGCGGCGCTGGGTGCCCGGCCCTATTTGCCGCCGGGCGAGCAGCCGGATGCGAGTTACCCCATGGTCTTGGTGACCGGCCGTCGGCTGGAGCATTACAACGCGGGCACAATGACGCGGCGTACGGCCAATCTGGTGCTGCTGCCCACCGAGCGCCTGGACCTGCATCCGGCTGACGCCGCTCGGCTGGATGTTCGGGACGGCACTGAGGTCGTCGTGAGCAGCCGGCGCGGCCGTATCCAAGTTGGCGTGCACTTGACCGACGAGGTGTTGCCCGGCCAGGTGTTTTTGGCGTTCCACTTCCCGGATGCGGCGGTGAACGAGCTGACCTCCGGGTGGACCGATGAGGTAACGAGTTGCCCCGAGTACAAGGTGACTGCAGTGAGCGTGCAGCCAGCCTGACCCACCAGCTCCCGTCGGTGGCGCCCGGATCGACAGCCTTTCGTCCTGCGTTTGTGGACCGGTCGACCCTGGCCATGTGGATGCTGAACGGCCACGGTAGAACTCAGCACTGCTCGTCAGAAAGGCCCCGCCCATGCCCGGATCAGAACAACCACCGTCGGGAACACCGCGCCCGCGACAGACCACCAGCGACGCATTCTGGGCAGCCGCCGAGGTTGGAGCTGGACTCATGGTGCTCGACCCTGGAGAGTGCATGGAGCTACTCGCCGCCAAATCCGTGGGGCGAATCGCCTATGCCAGTGACGCCGGCGCCCGCATCCTGCCCGTCAACTACGTCCTTGTCGACGACTCTGTCATCTTTCGCACGGTTCCCGACGGCGAGATCTTTCATCATGCACTCAGCTCCGTCTGTGCCTTCGAGATCGACGAGACCGACGAATTTTTCCGGTCCGGTTGGAGCGTGGTCGTCGTTGGGCGCCTAGAGCTGGCGACCGAAGACGACTTCGCTCACATGCTCTACGGGAAGTTGCCTGAGCCCTGGGCCGGAGGTAACCGATACATGTTCGTACGGCTGCCGTGCGAGCAAGTGTCCGGACGGAGAGTGATCGGCTACGGTCGGTGAGCAAGCAACGAGGGCTCAGGAGCGCCCGGGTATCGGTCTCCGTTGGCGTTGTTGCTCTCGACCTGGCGGGGTAACTGCGGGAGCGATGAGGATTTGATCAAGCTCTGTGCAGGTGCCAGTTCCGGATCTCGGGCAGATCTTCCAGATGCTCGACCACGTACCGACTGTGCTCACGCAGCTTCTCCTGACACCACGCGATCAGCTCGGTCGAGCCAGCCGGAGTGCGGCGTGCGTTGTTGATCGCGTCCATGACGAGGTGATAGCGCGTCACCCGGTTCAGCACCGTCATATCGAACGGTGTCGTCGTGGTTCCCTGCTCGATGAAGCCACGGACACGGAATCGGTCCGCATCCGGACGTCCATGGACGACATGATGGATCGCCCCTGGGAATCCGTGAAACGCGAAGATCACGTCGACCGAGTCGGTGAAAAGCTCGGCGAACTGCACCTCGCTCATGCCGTGCGGATGATCTTTCGGCCGGATCAATCCCATGAGATCAACAACGTTGACGACCCGGGTAGACAGCTGCGGCAGGCGGTCGCGCAGGATCTGGGCTGCCGCGACGGTCTCCATCGTCACGATGTCCCCCGCGCAGGCCAGGACGATGTCAGGATCGCGACTGCCGTCGTCGTTCCCCGCCCACTCCCAGATACCGGCACCGCGTGCGCAGTGATCAACAGCCTCGTCCATGCTGAGCCACTGCAGCTGGGGCTGCTTGTCGATCACCATCAAGTTCACGTACGACGTCGATCGCAAACAATGATCAGCCACTGAGAGTAGGCAGTTCGCGTCGGGCGGGAAGTAGATGCGTGCGATTTCGCCGCGGTGGGTAAGCATGACCTGGATCAGCCCAGGACCCTGGTGAGAGAACCCGTTGTGATCATTCCGCCAAGCAGTGGAGGTGAGCAGCACGTTGAAACTGGGAATCCGGGCGCGCCAGGGCAGTCGCGCCGCCTCCTCGAGCCATTTGCTGTGCTGCACGGTCTGGGAAGCGCTGACCATGGCGAACGCCTCGTACGTCGCAAACATGCCGTGCCGTCCCGTCAGCGTGTAGCCCTCGAGCCACCCGTGGCAGTTGTGCTCCGAGAGCACCTCCATCACGCGGCCGTCATATGAGATCTGTACGTCGCCGGGTTCGATGCGCTCCATGAACGCGCGATCAGAGACATCGAATACCGCTCCCAGCCGGTTGCTCTTGGTCTCGTCTGGACAAAACAGGCGGAAACGGTCGGGATTGCGGCGGTAGGTCTCTGCGAGCATGGAGCCGAGCTGCCGCGTCGACTCGGCGCGCTCCGAGCCGGCTGAGTCAACCGGCACGCTGAACTCGCGGAAGTTCGGAAGGTCAAGTGGGCGGCTGACGAGCCCGCCGTTGGCGTGCGGCGACGCACTCATCCGCAACTCCGCCAGAGGGTTGGCTTCTCGGACCAGCTCGACCGGTGTGCCACCGGCGTCGAACAGCTCCTCTGGCCGGTACGAGTGCATCCACTCCTCCAGCAGCCGCAGGTGATCTTGGTTCTCGCGTACGCCGGACAGCGGCACTTGGTGCGCCCGCCAGGTGCCTTCCACCTGAGTGCCGTCGACCTGCTCGGGACCCGTCCAGCCCTTCGGGCTCCGCAAGATGATCATGGGCCAGCGAGGTCTCGCGCCAATCCCACGAGCGTCCCGCGCGCTGCGCTGAATCTCAACGATCATGCCGTACGCGGTGGCCAGGGCAGCGGCAAAGCGATGATGCATGCCCGGTAAATCCGACCCCTCCACCTCGATCACGTCGTAGCCATGCCCTTCGAACAGCGATCGCACTTCCGCTTGCGGTTTTCTCGCCAGAACGGTGGGTCCGCCGATCTTCGCGCCGTTGAGATGCAAGATCGGCAGCACAGCTCCATCCCGCACTGGATTGAGGAACGAGATGCCCTTCCAGGATCCTTCGAGCGGTCCGGTCTCAGCTTCTCCGTCGCCCACGACGGCGATCGCCAGCAGGTCGGGGTTGTCAAACACCGATCCAAAGGCGTGCATCAGCACGTAGCCCAGCTCGCCGCCTTCGTGGATTGATCCCGGCGTGGTGACCGAGACGTGGCTAGGGATGCCGCCTGGCGTGGAGAACTGCCGGAACAACCGTCGGATACCCGCCCTGTCCTGACTCACATCGGGATAGATCTCGCTATAGGTCCCTTCCAGCCATGCGGCCGCGACCAGTGCTGGGCCGCCATGCCCGGGACCGGTCAGGTATATCGCCTGCTGCCTGGTGAGGCCAATCAGTCGGGACATGTGGGCGTACACGAAGGAAAGCCCTGGACTGGTGCCCCAGTGGCCGAGCAGCCGCGGCTTGATGTCCTCAACGCTGAGCGGCCGTTCCAGCAGCGGGTTGTCTTTCAAATAGATCTGGCCGACCGTCAAGTAGTTGCAGGCGCGCCACCACGCATCGATGGCGGCCAGCTGGTCATCGGAAAGGTCAGCGAGTTCGCGTCGGGTTACTTCGAGGGTCATACATCGAGTCTGGTGCACGACGGAGGCAGCATCGAGGGCCGAAGGTCACTCGGTAGCCCAGCGCGCCCAACCGGAGGCGACTCTCACGCCCGGCCTGGGGTGGTGCCGCCGGCTGGTTTGCGTAGGGTGGCTCCGTATACGGCTGCTTGGGTGCGTCGTTGCATGCCGAGTTTGGTGAGGAGGCCGGAGACGTAGTTTTTGACGGTTTTTTCTGCCAGGTAGAG
>DASUYM010000324.1:0-8917 GCA_036377435.1 Propionibacteriaceae bacterium | reverse complement strand
CCTTGAGCGAATGCACGTCGCCAAGCAGCAGGTCGAACTGCAGCGCACCCACCCACATGGCCATGGCCTTAGTGTCGTATCTCCTAAGTCTCTTTACGGTTCGCGCCACCCAGGCACGCATGTCGCGGCGTTCTCCTCAGTCGGCATACGACTCGGTATGCCTGCCTCGTTGGCCTTGCGATGCAGGCACCTGAACCACGCCAACCGCAAAGGAACCTAGGAGACGCGACACTAGCGTACGGACCGGCCGACCTGAGCCTCACTGACTACTTGGTCTAGCGTCGATAGCGACTGGTCCAGTGTGGTAAACGTGCACGCGGCAAGGGGTGAGCGAACGACATGTCCGAACTACGAAATGCCCGTCATCTCAGCGTTCATGATCTTCGACGGCGGATCAACGAGGGGGATATCGATACCGTGGTGGTCGCCTTCACCGACATGCAAGGTCGGTTGCAGGGCAAGCGATTGCATGCGGTGTACTTCGCCGAACACGTTCTTGATCATGGCACCGAGGGCTCCGCACACCTCTTGGCGGTCGACGTCGACATGAACATTGGCGACCGTTACGCAATGTCGTCACCGGACGAGGCTGACGGCGACATCAGACTGGTGCTCGACCTGCAAACGATCCGGTTGCTGCGACACCAACCCGGCACGGTGATGGTGCAGTGCGATTTGGTCTGGCCGGACCAGACGCCGGTCGTCCAGTCGCCCAGGACGATCTTGAAGCAGCAGTTGGCGACCGCCGCCGGTCGGGACTACGCCGTTCTGGTTGGCACCCACGTGCAGTTCCTGGCATTCAACACCAGCTACGAGGACGCCTGGACGGCTCACTATCGTGATCTTGCTTTGGCCAACCAGTACAACGTCGACTCCTCGATCTTGGGTGGCAGTCGGGTCGAACCGCTGCTGCGCGAGATTCGCAACAAGACCTATGCCGCAGGGATGGATGTCGCCTCGGTCAAGGGAGAGCGCAACTTGGGACAGCATGAGATCGGCTTTCGCCATGCCGACGCGTTGGCGACCGCCGACAACCACGCGGTCTTCAAGACGATGGCCAAGGAGATCGCCGCCCAGCACGGCAAAGCGATCACCTTCATGCCCAAGCACGACGAGAGGCAGGGCAACTCCTGTCACATCCAGCTATCGCTACGCGGCCCGGACGGGGCCACGGTCCTCTGGGGAAACGGGGGCCGCACCAAGGTCTTTGATGCCTTCGTCGCTGGGCTGCTCGTGACCCTGTACGACTTCACCTTGCTCTACGCGCCGAACATCAACTCCTACAAGCGTTTCGCTGTCGGATCGCCGGCACCGACGACGATCGCCTGGGGGATGGACGAGCGCTGTGCAATCCGGGTGCTGGGCCAGGACCAGTCGGCGAGATTGGAGAATCGGGTGCCAGGCGCGGACGTCAATCCCTATCTCGCCTGCGCGGCGATGATCGCCGGCGGGCTGTACGGACTCGATCATGATCTCGAACTCGGTATGGGACTGTCTGGAAATGTCCACTCGTCTGACTTCCCCAGCATTCCGCGTACGCTGCGCGAGGCGCGGCAGGCCTTCGCTTCCTCACAGATCGCACGTGCCGCCTTCGGAGACGACGTCGTCGATCACTACACGACCATGGCTGATGTCGAGCTGGATGCGTTCGACGCAGCGGTGACCGATTGGGAGCTCAGGCGCAGCTTCGAAAGAATGTGAGAATGGGGGCCATGACGGCGGCAGGGGCGACGCAAGGCAGGCCGGTGATCGGCCTGAGCACCTATCGCGAGCAGGCTGCCTGGTCGGTATGGAACATGTCGGCCGACCTCCTGCCATCGGGCTACACCCGATCGGTTGAAGCTGCGGGCGGTGTGGTCGTGCTGCTGCCACCGCAGGTCGAGGGCATGGCACAGGTGGTCTCCAGGCTCGATGGGCTGATCATCACGGGCGGCGCCGAAGTGGATCCTGAGCGCTATGGTCAGATGCCCCATCCCATGACCAAGGTTCGCCGTGATCGTGACGCGTGGGAGTTCGGGCTGCTGGATGCCGCTGATCGGATTGGGCTTCCGACGCTCGGCATTTGTCGCGGCATGCAGGTCATGGCAGTCCGCGCTGGCGGCTCGCTCGAACAGTACCTACCCGATGTTGTGGGGCATGAGGAGCACGCGCCCGGCGGCAACTCCTTCGGCTGGACCTCGATCGCCACCCGCGAAGGCTCCCGGGTGCGAACGTTCGTGGGTGATCGTGTGCAGGTCAGCTGCCATCATCACCAGTCGGTGGTCACCCATCCGGGATTCGAGGCCACCGCCCGCGCGGCCGATGGCACCATCGAGGCTATTGAGGATCCAGAACGGCCGTTCTGGCTCGGGGTGCAGTGGCATCCGGAAAGTGGCGACGACTATGGCCTCTTTCTCGGGCTGATTGAGGCTGCCTCAGGAGTCGATGCACGGGCCTGACCAGCGGAGCGCGCGCCGCCGTGCTGCGGAGGAGCGAGCCGACATCTATTCGTCGACGAGCGACGACAAAGTGGGCGGCTTCCGGGCGCGATCCACAGCGAGCGGAGCGAGCATCAGATACTGGTCAGGTCGGGTTGACCCGATGGAGCGCAGGATCGTCGTACGCGAAAGTGCGGACTGGTCCGGGTGATGTCTGCCTAGTCTCAAAGCGGACGGTCACCCGACCGAGCCCCGACCCCCAGACCCAGCCACGACCGTGCTGATCATGCTCGACATCAAGTCCGGGTGGCCAGCCGTGACGTGTAGGTAGTTCATCGGGTACCGGATCGAGTTCGGTAACCTCTTCAGCTGGCCGTTCCAAGATGTCATTGGCGTCATTGGCGAAGAGGTCCTCCTGAAGCACATCGGTCAGGCCAGCAACTCCGACCCCGAGAAGGCGCACCCCTCCTGTGGCGTCGATTACCGCGAGTAGGGAGGTGGCAACCGAGCCAATCACGTCTGCCCGATCCGTCGCGCTGAGCAGAGTTCGGGATCTTGTCAAGGTCGAGAAGTCATGGAGCCGGACCTTGATCGACACGGTGTGCGCAAACAGGCCCGCGGCTCGGAGCCGGCTCGCGACTTGGCGTGCGTCACGCAGCAAGATCGTCGTGAGCTCCTGCCGCGATACAAGATCAGTTTCGAAGGTGTCCTCGACAGAGATCGACTTCGTCTCCCGATCGGGCTCGACAGGCCGGTCGTCACGGGCATACGCCAGATCCACTAGGGCCTGTGCTTGTGTCTTCCCGATCATCTGAGCTAGCTCATCGAAGCCGCACTCCTGAAGATCAGCAACTGTGTCGATGCCAATGCGATGGAGCTTCTCTTGTGTGACTGGGCCGACCCCGGGAATGACACTCACCTTCATCGGTCGCAGCAGGTCTAGCTCCTGGCCCGCTTCGACGATGGCCCAGCCGTCCGGCTTGGCCAGCTCGGTGGCAACCTTGGCAACGAACTTCGAGGTGGCGACGCCAGCTGAGGCGGTCAAGCCGTCCGTGGTTGCTCTGACGTCGTCCTTGAGCTGTCTGATCAACAGCTCCAAGCCAGGTCGGCTGAAGTCGACCGACGTGGTCGCTGCGCGGAGATCGACGAAAGCCTCGTCCAACGACAGCGGCTCCACCAGTGGCGACAGCCGGCGCAACACGTCCATCACCTGGTGACTTGCTGTGTGATACGCGGCGAATCGACCGGCCAGGAACGCCGCGTGCGGACAGCGCCGTCGTGCCTCATGCATCGGCATGGCCGACCGTACGCCGAAGACGCGTGCCTCGTACGAGGCGGTGGCAACGACTCCGCGCTGGCCCAGACCGCCCACCACGACAGGCTTTCCCCGTAGCGAAGGCTTGTCGCGCTGCTCGACCGATGCGAAGAAGGCATCAAGATCGAGATGGAGGACGGAGGGCTCGCGTCGCACGGATCTCATTCTGCGCTTTCAGCTGCCCTGGGCTGCCTGCACAGCGGTACGCCGGATACGCCGGCCGACCCGCCGGAGGAGGGTCCAATCTGAATGCCCTCGCCTGAGCGGACCTGCCTGGCGTCGATGATGGCGATACTCGTAGCGTTGATTCCACAGGGATCGAGGGTGTACTGATCAGGAGAGAGAGTGTCGTGCGGGAATTGGTGGAGGGTGTGCAGAAGCGGAACGTCGAGATGTGGCCGGGAAGGCCATACCCGCTGGGTGCGACCTTTGACGGCACCGGAGTGAACTTCGCGCTCTTCTCCGAAGTTGCGTCGAAAGTCGAGCTCTGTCTTATCGACGAGCATGGGGAAGAGACGCGCGTCGAACTCATCGAGGTCGACGGCAATGTCTGGCACGCCTACATCCCACGGATCCAGCCCGGTCAGCGATACGGTTACCGGGTCCACGGTCCGTACGAGCCCGGCAACGGTCATCGGTGCAACCCATCGAAGTTCCTGCTGGATCCGTACGCCAAGGCCATCAGCGGCCAGATCGACGGCCACGAATCCTTGTTCTCCTACCGTTTTGCCGACCCGACAGCGTTCAACGACATGGACTCCCTGGGCCACACCATGCTGTCAGTGGTTATCACGCCGTACTTCGACTGGGGTCATGATCGACCACCTCAGCGCCAGTACCACGACAGCATCATCTACGAGATGCACGTGAAGGGTCTGACGATGACCCATCCCGGCATCCCGGACGATGTCCGCGGAAGCTATGCAGCCATCGGTCACCCGGCGATCATCGAGCACTTGACGTCCCTGGGAATCACGGCGGTCGAGCTGTTGCCCGTGCACCAATTCGTCAACGACAGTCATCTGGTCGATCGGGGTTTGTCCAACTACTGGGGCTACAACACCATCGGCTTTCTCGCCCCACACAACGGCTATGCGAGCACTCTCGATGTTGGTCAGCAGACCACCGAGTTCAAAGCGATGGTCAAGTCACTACACGACGCCGGAATCGAAGTGATCTTGGACGTGGTCTACAACCACACCGCGGAAGGCAACGAGATGGGGCCAACGATCGCCTTCCGCGGCATCGACAACGCGGCCTACTACCGGCTCGTCGATAACACCAAGCAGCACTATTACGACACCACCGGCACCGGCAACAGTTTGCTGATGCGCAATCCGGACGTACTGCAGTTGATCATGGACTCGTTGCGGTACTGGGTCTTGGAGATGCACGTCGACGGGTTCCGATTTGATCTTGCTTCGACACTGGCCCGGCAGTTCCACGAAGTCGACAAGCTGTCGGCGTTCTTCGACATCATCCAGCAAGACCCGGTGATCTCCCAGGTGAAACTGATCGCCGAACCATGGGATCTCGGCGACGGCGGCTATCAAGTCGGTAACTTTCCGCCCTTGTGGTCGGAGTGGAACGGCAAGTACCGCGACACGGTGCGTGACTTCTGGCGCGGAGAGCCGGCGTCGCTGGCTGAGTTCGCCTCCAGAATTACCGGATCCAGCGATCTCTACGCGCACTCCGACAGGCGTCCCACCGCGTCGATCAACTTTGTCGTTGCCCACGACGGCTTCACATTGCGTGATCTGGTGTCGTACAACTACAAGCACAATGAGGCGAACGGCGAAAACGGCGGAGATGGCGAGAGCCACAACCGATCATGGAATGGCGGAGTAGAAGGCGAGACCGATGATCCTGCGATCAACGCTCTGCGGCTACGCCAACAGCGGAACTTCATTACCACCATGATGGTGAGTCAGGGCGTTCCGATGCTGGCTCACGGAGACGAACTGGGCCGTACCCAGCACGGTAACAACAACGTGTATGCCCAGGACAACGAGATCTCCTGGGTCGATTGGGATCTCGACGCCGACCAGAAGGACCTGCTGGCCTTTACGTCCGCGGTGATTGGCCTGCGCAAGGCCCATCCGATACTGCGACGTCACCGATTCTTCGCCGGCGATGCCAAACACGGCGGCAGAAGTGAACTCGGCGACATCTTGTGGTTCAAGCCCGATGCATCAGAGATGGACGAGGCCGATTGGAACTCCGGATTCGCCCGCAGCCTGATGGTCTTTCTCAACGGTGACGCTATCCCTGAACTCGATGCCGTCGGTCGACCGATCACCGACGACCATTTCCTGCTGCTCTTCAACGCTCACACCGAGCCAATCAGGTTCACCATGCCGGCGGCGGAGTTGGGCCAGAACTGGCTGGTGCGACTTGATACCGCTACCGGGCAGGTCGATCCGCCAAATGTTCGGCCGTGGCGAGCGAGGTCTACCCACCGCGTTGACGCGCACTCGATGGTGGTGTTGTCGACGACCGTCGTGCCGGAAGCTGAGCGCGCCGCTGCCATGTCTCGAGCCCAGCGAGCCACGGCATCAGCCGCCAAAGCGCCCATGCAGGGCCCTCGGCCGACGTGAATGACGTCTAAGTCTGACCGGATCTGACCGCCACCTGGCTGGCGCGCGTCCAGGCCGGAAAGCTACCTGCACATAGGTTGCCTGGTCTGCATAGGTAGCAACCCGTGCCGACCGTATGAGACCCCCCGTGCACCTACCTTGCCGGCAGAGTCAGATCGAGTCCGACGCGGAGTGCGACGGATCCATTGAAAGGTGGCCATTTCGGGCTGTCACTGGGACGATTACTGAGCAAGGCGGGATGATGAATCCGGTTTCCCGGGTCTCCCGCACTCTGGTGGTCAGCGGTCCCAGGCAAGCCGTGCCGGCGACAGCGAGGAGTGAATCATGACGGTAGAAACCCCCGCACCAAGTCCTGCAACCCCGTCGCCCGTCGATCGCGGATCGAGCAGGCACCGGGTCGTGATCATCGGTTCCGGCTTCGGCGGTCTCTTCGCCATTGAAGCACTGGCGAAGGCGCCCGTGGACGTCACCATGATCAGCGGGACCTCACACCACCTGTTCCAGCCGCTGCTCTACCAGGTTGCGACGGGCGTGCTGTCTGAGGGTGAGGTCGCTCCGGCCACCCGTGAGGTATTGAAGAAACAGAAGAACGCGACGGTGTTGCTCGGTCGGGTCACCGAGATCGACATCAATGCCAGGATGGTGACCTCGCTGAGCCCGCTGGGCACCACCGTCACGCCATACGACAGCTTGATCGTGGCCGCTGGTGCAGGTCAGTCGTATTTCGGCAATGATCAATTCTCTGAGTTCGCTCCAGGGATGAAGAGCATCGACGATGCATTGGAGCTGCGCGGTCGGATCTTCGGGTCCTTCGAGCTCGCTGAGCTGTGCGACGACCCGGAGGAACGGGAGGAGTGGTTGACCTTCGTTGTCGTGGGCGCGGGTCCGACGGGTGTCGAGATGGCGGGCCAGATCAGCGAGCTGGCACACCGTACGCTGCGCCGGGACTTCCGCCGGATCGACACGACAAAAGCGAAGATCATCCTGCTGGACGCGGCTCCAGCCGTACTCGGGCACTTCGGCGACAAGCTCTCCGGTGCCGCTCGCAAACAGCTTGAGGACATCGGAGTGGACGTCGAGCTCAACGCCAAGGTGGTCAGTGTCGACAATACCGGCGTCGACATCGTCGACGCTGACGGCAATGAACGGCGGTTCCGAAGTCGGTGCAAAGTGTGGGCAGCCGGGGTGAGCGCATCACCACTCGGAAAGCAACTTGCAGAGCAAAGTGGTGGCGAGGTCGACCGGGCTGGCCGGGTGAAGGTGAATGAGGATCTCACCTTGCCCGGGTATCCGGAGGTCTTCGTCGTCGGCGACATGATGGCGTTGAACAACCTGCCTGGGGTGGCCCAGGTTGCCATGCAGGGCGGCAAGTACGCGGCCGGTCAGATCGTACGCCGCTTGCGCGGGGAGCCGGCGGGACCACCGTTCAAGTACGTCGACAAGGGCAGCATGGCGACCATCTCGCGATTCCACGCCGTCGCCAGCGTCGGCAAGATCCGGCTCGCCGGCTTCTTCGCATGGTTGATGTGGCTCGGTGTCCACGTCATGTACCTCATCGGCTTCAAGAACCGGCTCACTACCATGCTTCACTGGGCCGTCAGCTTCATATTCCGGGGACGCTCACAGCGGACGACGACCAGGCAGCAGATTGTCGCCCGTACCCTGATGGCGCGGCTGGAATCAGAGCAGGCCCAGCAGAAGGAAGCCGCGGCGGTGGAGCCCTCCGCCACAGCAGCTTCGGGCGATAGCACCGCTGGCGGAGGAAACAGTCAGTCGGAGATGGTCGGCACCGACAGCGTCGACGAGCTCAGCGCCGTGTACGGAGAGAAAAGTGCCGAAGCCGGTGGGGCGGCTCCGCTGAAGCAGCCTCCTGAGAGCTGAGACACCGACTCATTGACACCCAATCTCGCGCTCAATAGCGGTCACACAATCCCGCAGCTCGGCTTTGGAGTCTTCAAGATCGTCCCGGCTGAGACCGCCGCCGCGGTAAGTGAGGCGCTGCGTGTCGGCTATCGGCACATCGACACCGCGGAGATGTACGGCAACGAAAAGGAAGTGGGGGAGGCGGTCCGAGCCTCCGGGTTGGATCGCAGCGAAGTCTTCATCACCAGCAAGCTCAACAACGGGTTTCATCGGCCCGATGATGCGCGCATGGCCTTCGATGGCACCCTCGAGGCACTCGGCTCAGACTACGTCGATCTGTTCCCCAGATGTCTTCGCTTACGTGCCGCGCTGATCCTCTATGGGAGCAGCTCGCCCATCGCGCTTTGAGTCCGCAGGCGTGGTAGTCATCCTGTGACGGGTTCGAACCCGGCGAGCATTGCCTCCAGCGCCTGCTGATGGGCCCGACGAACGGGTCGGCCGCTGGTGCCCCGGAAGCGTGTCGAGGAACTCTGGTAAGCGGCTGACCGCCGGCGGCAGGTGGGTGCTGAGAATGATGGCTGGATCCATGGCGCGCAGCGGCTCGATCGTACGGTGCAGGAACACCTGAAGGCTGTTTTCGAGAAGACCGCGGTGTGCAACCGGCTCGAGCTTGTCGGAAGGATCTACTTCGATTACTACTCTCATGATCAGGTTGCCCCAGATTC
>DASUYM010000323.1:0-56929 GCA_036377435.1 Propionibacteriaceae bacterium | reverse complement strand
AGAGACCTCTCACAGCACCACAATGTTCGGTCACGACTTCACCTCATGACCGACCTTACTGCCACAGCACAGCCACTGCGGCGTTGACGATCGTGAGGCCGCCGATCAGCCCCCACAGGCCCCGCGGAATCGAGGCGAACTTCCGGTTCTTGACCACCAGCAGCACGACCATCGCCGCAACGACAAGCTTGACGGCGATCTTGACGTGGTTCACCGAATCCGGCCCGATTTCCTCCACGGCGACGAGCGCGATACCAGTGATCAGGAGCGCCAAGGACCCGTGCAGCATTGCCGCGTTAACCTCAGGCTCCTTCGACCTCAGTTGCACAAGGACTCCGCCCAAGAGCGCAGCGAAACCAACCAGGTGAAGAAGCAGCAAGATCTGGTGCGCGAGCTGCATGCGCTGAGACTAGTGGCGGAGGCCCGTCAGATCGTCGAGGTGAAGCCGGGAGCCGTGATTTTTCAGGGCGCAGCTAGACCAGCCGTCGGTCGGTGGCCCAGCGGGTCAGTTGGTGGCGGTTGGAGAGCTGCAACTTACGCAGCACGCTACTCACGTGCGTCTCCACGGTCTTGATCGAGATGAACAGCTCCTTCGCGACTTCCTTGTACGCGTAACCGCGCGCGATCAGCCGAAGCACCTCACGCTCACGCTGGGACAACCGGTCGAGGTCTTCATCAACTGTGGCCAGATCAATGGACCCCGAGAAGGCATCCAGCACGAACCCCGCCAGCCGCGGCGAGAAGACCGCATCCCCCTCGGCGACGCGGCGAATCGCGTCGATTAGCTCGCTGCCGCTGATCGATTTCGTGACGTAGCCTCGGGCACCGGCGCGGATCACACCAATGACGTCCTCCGCCGCGTCGGAGACGGAAAGGGCGAGGAACTTCTGTTCGGGATTTTTCTCATGCACCTTACGGATGACCTCGACTCCCCCGCCGCCTGGCAGGTGCACATCCAGCAACACCACGTCCGGCTGCGTCCGGAGTACGACGGCGATGGCTCGATCCGCGTCGGCCGCCTCACCGACAACAGCTACCGAACGACCGATTTCAGCCTTCACACCAGTGCGGAACATGGCGTGGTCGTCGACCACAACGACACTGTAGGGGCGGCGCTCGGCGTTTTCCCTCTGGGCGCTGGGCTGGTTGGTGGTCCGCCCGCCCGGCTGCTCTGGTGTCTCATTCATCTCTTGATCTCCAGTCGTACCTCAGTGCCGTCGGCCGGTGCGGAACGGATTGTTGCGGTGCCGCCGTGCCGCGCCATGCGGTCGACGATGCTGCCTTTGACGCCCATGCGGTCATCCGCCACAGCGTCCACGTCGAAGCCCTTTCCGCGGTCGCGGACGAAGACCTCAACAGAATCCTCATCCACCTCGGCGTAGACGTCGATCTTGTCGGCCCCCGAGTGCTTCGCGGCGTTGACCATCGCTTCGCGCGCGGCGCGTACCAGGACCTGAATCGAGTCGGAGGTATCGCAGTCGCCTACCGTGACCAACTCGACTGGGACGCCCCGCTCATCCTCGACCTCGGCGGCGGCCGACGCCAAAGCGGCCTTGAGCGTCGCCTCATGCAACTCGTCGCCATAGAGCCAATTGCGTAGCTCCCGCTCCTGACGGCGGGCCAGCTGCTGCACTGCCTTGGGGTCGTCAGCCTGGCGCTGGATCATGGCCAGAGTCTGCAGTACCGAGTCATGCAGGTGAGCAGCCATGTCCGCCCGGGCGTCTGCCCGGACCTTTTCAGCCCTCGCCTGGTTGAGAGCCGAACGTGAGCGGTGCAACCAGGGTGCAAGGACAATCGCCAGTCCGGCGAGCGCGAGCATCGTCATCGCCATGACTTCGGGCAAGTGCGAGATCTGGCCCTGCTGAGCGATGACGATCCCAAATGCTGCGCCGACCAAGCCCAAGCCAACGATCACTCGGACCAACGCCGGCCAGCCGCCGCGGGCCACGAACGGAGCGAGCCAAGCCCTTCCGCCAGCTTCGGCGCGCCAGCGCTTTTGCTCCTCTGAGTCGGCCTGGCGCCAGACCAGCGCCGCTCCGGCGCATGCGAAGGCCACCGGCCAGAACAGCTGGGAGCTGATGCCGAGCCCGGTGTTTTGCATGATCCACAACAACCCAACGCCCAGCGCGAGCAGCGCCAACAGCATGCCCCAGTCAATGCGACGCTTGGGTTTGCTCTCCTCTCGCAAACCTGCCCGGCTGGCAGACTCCAGTCCAGGAGCCTTCACAGTTGACTCCGGCGGCAGTAACAGCCACAGGGCCCCGTACGCGATCACACCGATGAATTGGAAAGTCGCCAACGCAACGAATGCGATCCTGACCACCATCAACGGCCATCCGAGATGTCGGGCCAGTCCGGTGCAAACCCCGCCCAGCCACGCGCCCTCGGCAACCCTGGTGGCCCGCGGCTTATCCTCGGAGTCTGCGGGACCGGCGTCCGGGACGGCTTGCTTCGCAATCGGCGATGCTGCCGTTGCCGGCGCTGATTCCGTGGTGGCGGCGGGGGATTCCCGATCGTCATGAACCGGGCGCGGGTGCTGCGTGGGCGCAGACTCAGAGGGGCGAAGGTCAGGCTCGAGATGGCTCGAGTCCGTGGCGGTCATGATTTCCTACCCTCACACGCGTATTGGTGTACGGCCAGCAGGGTGGCCCCCGACTTCTCCCTTAGCCGAACGAACTTGGACGGTGCAACAGCACGAACGGTTCCTGTTCGCGCCAACAGCCGGGAGCTTTGGGGGGCGTCCCTGATAGTTCGAGAGTAACTCGGTCGGCAGGATGGAGCGCATGAGCTCAATCTGGACGATTCGTCGCAGCGCGACTGACGTCAAGCTCACAGGTCTGTGCGGTGGGGTCGCGCAACACTGGGGGATCGATCCTGTGCTGGTCCGCGTCGGTTGGGCTTTGCTCGCGCTAAGCGGCGGAATAGGTCTTGTTCTCTATCTTGCTGGCTGGTTGCTGATCCCAGTCGAAGGGAACGACAGAGCGCTGGTCGATGATCTGTTCGGTGAATCGGTCCGGCGGTGGCCGAAGGAACTGTGGATCACCCTCGTGGTCGTGGCCAGCCTTGCGATGTTCACCATCTTCGGGTGGCTCAGCCCCTTCAGCGTTGCGCCGGCAGTCGTCATTGCAGTCATCTGGTATTTCGGTTTCTACAAAGGCCGGCAGAGCAACGCAGACAAAGCGTCGACCCCCACAGTTGGTGCCGGCTCCGAGCAGGCGCAGCCGGCCGAACCCCAGTTCGTGCGATATCCAGGCCCGCCGACGCCTTTCACCGAAGCCGCCGAGGCATGGCAACGCCGGATGGAGGAGCACATGGGTCAGGCCGCTGCCGGTCGGACGGCCGCTGCGCCGCCTGATGAGTGGCCAAGCCCACCAGCAGCCCGCCTTTCGCATCCGGCACCAGATCCAGAGCCCGCTGAGCACACCGCCTTCTTGGCTGAGCCCGATCCAGTCGGCCTCTACGCCGAACCCACGCCAGCTCCACCGATCAAGATGTCGGCCACCAAGTCGGCAAAACGACTCCGGCTGGTTTCGCTCATCGTGCTTGGCCTGACGCTATCGGGTCTTGGCATGGCCCAGGCGCTCGGCGTCGTCATCCCGCTCGCCGGCTACTTCGCCGCCGCGCTGCTCGTCATCGGCGTGACGCTGGTGGCCGCCACGTGGTTCGGCATGGCGCGCGGTTTGCTGCCCGTTGGTGTCCTCCTCGCGGCGGCTGTGCTGATTGTGACCGCTGCCGGACCTGCACTTCGAGCTCCCTTCGCGACTTCTACCCACGCGTATACGACGCTGGCCGAGCTGCCGGCCGCCGGCGACTCAGAGGATTTCGGCAGGCTCTCGGTCGATCTCAGTCAGCTCGCAGTCACGACCGACACCAGCTACACGGCTCATGTGGATCTGGGCCATCTCGAGGTCACAGTGCCCAAAGACGCCAATGTTGTTGTCAACTACCGCACCGATATGGGAGCGGTTCGCGCGTACGGCGAGGAGGTTCAGGCAGGTTCGGAACTCACCGGCCAGATCAAGGATCCCCAGCTAGCCCAGCCAGGCCAGCACACTTTGACGCTTAATCTCTCCGTAGACGCCGGCAACATACAGGTGAAACGATGAGAAAAACCTACGATGTCGTTGCCTTGATCTTCGGCCTCCTGTTCAGCTGCGTGGCGCTCGGATCGTTGTGGCTAACCTTTGTCGGGCCTCTCAACTGGCAGGTGATCAGGATCGTGGCTCCTATGGGACTGGTCGCTGTCGGTGTTCTTGGCCTCGTCCTTTCCCGGAACCATCAGTAGCAAACCCCGATCGAAAGGTGCGTCATGAGCAGCCCTTACCCCCCGCAGCCGCCAAAAAGGCTTGAGCGGAGCAAGTCCAACAGAATCCTGGGCGGCGTCTGCGCTGGAGTCGCGAACTACCTGAACATGGACCCGACCCTGGTGCGGGTGCTCACTGTGGTGATCTCACTGTTCACCGGCGTTCCCGTCATCCTTTACATCATCGCGCTGTTCGTGGTGCCCGAGGAAGGTTCGCAGCCGACATCGCCGACCTACCCGCCGGTCGCAGGTCCGCAGGGCCAGGCGGCTGGCTACCCGACGGCCCCGCCGCAGACGACTCAGCCGGCGTACAGCCCAACCGGGACCTCCGGTCCAACTCAGTCGTATCAGCAGCCACCGGCCCCGCCAGCCTCTGCCGAGGACTCCGTCTGGGGCAGCGAAGGCCCGCCGTGGGAGCAGCGCCAGGCTGCACCGACCATGGAGCCTCAGCCAGAACCCACGGGACCTTCAGAGCCCGAGGCGCCGGTTGCTCCTGCAGCTCACGAGGAGGACGCCACCGAGTCGGCACCGGAACCTGAGGGCCCCGAAGAGCGGCCGGCTATGACCGACAATCCTGCAACCGAGCCGCCGGGCGGAGCCGACTCCGCTCAAGCTTCCGATGGTGGTCAGCGGACCGATAAGTCCTGAGCGGTGGCCCGGTTTGGCTGCCTGGTCAGTGGGCAGCGCGGACAAGGTCGAGGAAATACCTGTGGATGCGCAGCTCGTCGGTGACCTCAGGATGAAACGAGGTCGCCATGACATTCTCGTGCCGAACGGCGATGATCTTGGACTCTGACAGACCAGGCGGAACCACGGCACCCAGTACCTCTACGCCATCATCGATGCTCTCCACCCAAGGCGCCCGGATGAACACCGCGTGTACCGGGCCGCCTTCGATACCATCAAGATCGACATCGGCCTCGAAGGACTCCACCTGACGACCAAAGGCGTTGCGTCGTACGGTGATATCCAGCGCACCGAAGGTTTGTTGATCTTCTGTGCCGTCAAGCACCCGCTTCGCGAGCAAGATCATCCCGGCGCAGGAGCCGTAGGCCGGTAGTCCGGTACGCAACGCCGCGATCAAGGGCTCGCGTATCCCGAAGATCCGCGACAGCTTGTCGATGGTGGTGGACTCGCCACCGGGCAGAACTATCCCATCCAGGCCAGCTAGCTCGGCGGGGCGGCGTACGGGTCGCACGTCCGCGCCGCACGTCGTGAGCACGCGGAGATGCTCGCGTACGTCACCTTGCAGGGCGAGGACACCGACAACGGGCGTGCGGCTCACCAGCCGCGCTGGGCAAGACGATGTGGCTGCGGGATGTCATCGACATTGATGCCAACCATTGCCTCGCCGAGCCCGCGGGAGACCTTCGCGATGACGTCAGGGTCGTCGTAGAAGGTCGTCGCCTTGACAATGGCTGCCGCGCGCTCGGCCGGGTTGCCGGACTTGAAGATTCCCGAGCCAACAAAGACTCCTTCAGCGCCGAGCTGCATCATCATGGCGGCGTCGGCCGGAGTCGCGATACCGCCGGCCGTAAAGAGCACCACCGGCAGCTTGCCCAGTTGTGCGACTTCAGCAACCAGCTCGTAGGATGCCTGGAGCTCCTTCGCTGCTACGTACAGCTCATCGGGTGCCATCGTGGTGAGGCGTGCGATCGCGGCGCGGATTTGGCGCATGTGGGTAACGGCGTTGGAGACATCACCGGTGCCAGCCTCGCCCTTGGACCGGATCATGGCCGCACCCTCAGCGATCCGACGCAGCGCCTCGCCAAGGTTGGTGGCCCCGCAGACGAACGGCACGGTGAACCGCCACTTATCAATGTGGTTGGCATAGTCGGCGGGCGTGAGTACCTCGGATTCGTCGATGTAGTCAACGCCGAGCGACTGGAGCACCTGGGCCTCGACGAAATGCCCGATCCGCGCCTTGGCCATGACCGGAATGGAAACAGCCGCGATGATGCCATCGATCATGTCCGGATCGCTCATTCGCGACACGCCGCCTTGGGCCCGGATGTCGGCGGGAACTCGCTCCAGTGCCATTACAGCCACGGCGCCGGCGTCCTCGGCGATCTTGGCCTGCTCCGCCGTGACGACGTCCATGATCACTCCGCCCTTGAGCATCTCGGCCATACCGCGCTTGACGCGCGCGGTGCCGATCAGGCTGTTAGTCGGGGTGGGGCTGGTGATCTCGGACACGGTCAAATCCCTCTTGATTGCGGTGTTTCGCGACGGAGCCTGCTGCGGCGCAGATCGCTCGCAACGATGCTTTCGCCCCTCAGTTTAGGTGCGCCCTGGACTGCGTCGAGGTGATTTCCACGACGGCGGGTACGACCCCCGGGCTGATGCTCGTTTGGCACGCCTGTGATGGAAAACGTATGTGCAGCGACCGCGTCACTAATACGCTCCCGGTATGACGCAACCGCACCACATGTCTAAGCCAACTGAGGCGGGAATGGCCCGGTTCACCGCGCTACTCGACGAGCTGTCGAGCGAGCGAGATGTGGTCAAGGCCTCCATGTTCGGCATGCCGGGGATCAAACGGCGTGGGGGCAAGGCGTTTTGCGGGCTCTACGGGGACGACATGATTTTCAAGCTGGAAGGCCACGATCATGCCCGCGCGCTTGGTCTGGATGGCGCCCACCTCTTCGAGCCCATGGCGGGTCGACCGATGAAGGCGTGGGTACAGGTTCCACCAGAGCATGAGTTGCACTACGGCGAGCTGGCACGTGCCGCCGAGGAGAGCCTGGGCGCCTGAAGCCTCCACCACATGCGCTATTCCCATTCGATGGTGGCTGGAGGCTTGCTCGTAATGTCCAGGACGACCCGATTCACCTGATCCACCTCGTTGGTGATCCGGGTACTGATCCTCTCCAGTACCTGGTAAGGCAGCCGGCCCCAGTCGGCTGTCATCGCGTCTTCGCTGGTCACGGGCCTGAGCACGATGGGGTGCCCGTACGTCCGGCCGTCGCCTTGCACCCCGACTGAGCGGATATCTGCCAGCAGCACGACGGGGAACTGCCAGATGTTGCGATCGAACCCCGCGGCCGTCAGCTCAGCTCGAGCGATCGCGTCCGCCTCCCGCAAGACGCCGAGCCGCTCCCGCGTGACCTCGCCAATGATCCTTATCGCCAGCCCTGGTCCCGGGAATGGATGCCGCCAGACGATTCCCGGCGGCAGCCCGAGTTGTGCGCCCACCGCCCGTACCTCGTCCTTGAACAGGGTGCGCAGCGGCTCGATCAACTGGAACTGCAGATCTTCCGGCAGGCCGCCCACATTGTGGTGACTCTTGATATTGGCCGCGCCCTCACCACCGCCGGATTCAACCACATCGGGATAGAGCGTGCCCTGTACGAGGAACTCGACCTCACCAGACTCGCCGACCACCTCACGGGCCGCCGCCTCAAAGGTTCGGATGAACTCCCGACCGATGATCTTGCGCTTCTCCTCCGGATCGGTCACCCCGGACAGCGCCGAGAGGAACTGATCCGACGCGTCGACAACCTTGAGCTCCACGCCAGTCGCGGCTACGTAGTCTCGTTCGACTTGCTCGGCCTCACCCTTGCGCAGCAGACCATGATCGACAAAGACACAGGTCAGCTGGCCACCGACCGCGCGCTGCACCAGAGCCGCCGCCACCGCGGAGTCGACGCCGCCTGAGAGCCCGCAGATGATGTGCTTGCCACCTACCTGCTGCTGGATGGCCATGACGGATTCGTCGATGATGTTGACCGGAGTCCAATCCGGAGTACATCCGGCGATGTCGTACAAGAAATGCTGTAGCACCTGCTGGCCATATTCGGTGTGCAACACCTCTGGGTGCCACTGGAGGCCGGCCAGGTGGCGGCCGACATCCTCGAACGCTGCAACTGTCGCCCTTGCCGAGGTTGCAGTCACCTGGAAGCCAGGCGGTGCTGCGATTACCTCGTCGCCGTGGGACATCCACGCACTTACGATGGAGGGGAGACCGGCGAGCAAGGTACCGGGATCGGTCACCTTGACCGGCGTGCGGCCGTATTCCCGCATTCCAGTGCGGGCGACTGACCCACCCAGGACCTGGGCCATGGCCATGAACCCGTAACAGATACCTAGAACTGGCGTGCCGCTGCGAACCAGCGCCGCGTCGAGTTGCGGCGCTCCGGGCTCGTAGACCGAAGAAGGGCCGCCGGAGAGAATGATCGCCTTTGGCCGCCGCGCCAGAATCTCCGAGGCCGATGCAGTGTGCGGCATGATCTCGGAGTAGATGTTGGCCTCGCGTACGCGACGCGCGATCAGCTGGGCGTACTGAGCACCGAAGTCGATCACCACCACCAGATCGTGGTTACGCTGACTCATCTCGCGTCCTCTCCCCCGAGCCCGGAAGCGATGAGTCTATGACTTCTGGTGCCGCCTCCGGGTCCCGCGCCGAACGAAACGGCGCTCTTGAGACGTGGGCCGTTCATTGACCGTCAGCCTCTCGTCGCAGCCCAGACTAGGCCCGGCCGGCCTTCTTCATCATCCGCAGTACGCCGGTCATGACGGAGGTGAAGGACTTGCCGTCCAGGCCGTGGCTCGGAGCGATCGGAATCCCGGTCTGGGTGGCCACCGACTGGACCTCGACGAAGCGCCGGATGCCGTCCTGTCCCTGGCGTCGGCCGAGCCCAGAGTTCTTCATTCCGCCCATGGGGGCATCGATGCTCCCGAAAGTGGCGGCAAAGCCCTCGTTGACGTTCACGGAGCCGCACTTGATCTTGCTCGCCACGCGGCGTCCGCGATCATGGTCGGAGGTCCAGACGCTGGCATTGAGTCCGTAGTCGGACTCGTTGGCCCGCGCCACTGCCTCGTCCTCGTCAGCGACCGCATAGACGCTGACCACGGGGCCGAACGTTTCCTCGGCGTAGCACTCCATCTCCGGCGTCACGCCGGTCAAGATGGTGGGCTCATAAAACAGCTCGCCCAAGTCCTCACGCCGCCGGCCACCGGTCAGCACCGTAGCCCCCTTGGCTTTCGCGTCCTCGACATGCGCGCTGACCCGCTCCAGCCGGCCAGGGTTCATCAAGCTGCCCATGTCGTGCTCGAAGTCCAGCGCGTTGCCGAGCCGAATCGCCTGCGTCCGCGCGACGAAGGCCCGCGTAAAGGGCTCGAAGAGCTGATCCACAACATAGATGCGCTCAATGGAGACGCATAGCTGGCCGGCGTTGGAGAACGATGCCCGCGCGGCGCCTTCTGCCGCCGCCTCGACGTCCGCGTCGTCCAAGATCACCAGCGGATTCTTGCCACCAAGCTCCAAGGAGCAGCCGATCAGTCGGCCCGCGCACTGAGTGGCCACCATGCGTCCCGTGGCCGTCGATCCGGTGAAGCACACATAATCGCTGACGTCGATCAACTCGCGTCCCACGACAGTTCCGCGTCCGTGCACTACCTGCCATACGTCGGCGGGCAGGCCGGCGGTGCGTAGCAGTTCCACGGCCGCCAGCGCGACCAGCGGAGTCTGGTGATCGGGCTTGAGCATGATCGCATTGCCAGCCACGAGAGCCGCCAGCCCGTCGGAGATTGCCATTGTCAGTGGAAAGTTCCAGGGTGCGATGACACCGACGAGACCCTTCGGCACGTAGTTGCGATCGACACGGGTCAGCAGCGGAAAGACGCCCTCGCCCCGTTCGGAGTGCAGATAGCGACGTGCCGTCCGGCCGTAGTAACGCGCGGTCACGGCAAGGTGCAGCACTTCCTCGGCTGCACTCAGCCGGTCCTTGCCAACGGACTGCAGCAGGTCGACGAAGTAATCGCGGCGATCCAAAAGATGATCATGAAAATCGAGCAGCAGGCGAGCTCGGTCGTCAATGGGCCGAGCGGCCCATTCAGACTGTGCTCGGTGGGCTAGCTGGGCTCCGACCTCGACATCGGCCGGGGTGGAGGTCGGCAGCTCGCCCATCACCTGGCCGGTGACCGGCGAGCGGAGCTCCATGGCCGGCCCCGTCGCCGTGAGCAGCCCGCGCAGCCGCACCAGATCTGAGGAAACAACTGCTACCTCGGTCATGGGCCCCAGAGTAGTGGCGGGTTCAGTGGCAGCATTCGGACTATGGACAGTGACGTGATCGTGGTTGGGACTGGCCTATCCGGTCTGGTCGTCGCTCACGAGCTGGCCGCAGCCAATCGGTCAGTCATCATGCTGGACGGGGAGCCGCTCGGCTCAGTCGGCGGCCAGGCGTACTGGTCGCTCGGCGGCCTGTTCATGGTGAATTCGCCAGAGCAGCGGCGGCTGCGGATCCACGATTCCGAAGAGCTTGCCCTGGCCGACTGGTTGGGCAGCGCCGCCTTCGACCGGTTGGAGGACTACTGGCCGCGCCGCTGGGCCGAGGCATACGTGCACTTCGCGGCGGGCGAGCAGCGCCGCTGGCTCCATGACCTGGGCGTCCGCTGGTTCCCGCTTGTGCAATGGGCCGAACGAGGCGGTTACGCCACTCCGGGACACGGGAATTCAGTGCCGCGTTTTCACGTCACCTGGGGCACTGGCCCTGCGTTGCTTGAGCCGTTTGCCAGCGACGTTATGCACTCGCATCGGGTACGGATCCGGTCGCGACACCAAGTCACCTCGATGCAGGTCGACGGCTCTGGCGTACGCGTGTCCGGGCTGGTTCTGGAGCCGACCGATCTGCCCCGCGGGGTCCAGACATCGCGAACCGCGATCACGGAATTCACCTTGACCGCCCAGGCTGCCGTTGTCGCCAGCGGTGGGATCGGTGGAAACTTCGACCTCGTCAGGCAGAACTGGCCCGCCGGGTGGGGCTCACCGCCGGACCGAATGCTCGCCGGCGTGCCTGATTATGTTGACGGGTCGATGCTCAAGATCACCGAGGCTGCGGGTGGTCGGATGATCAATCCGGATCGTATGTGGCACTATCCCGAGGGGATCGTGAACCACTCCCCCATCTGGAGCCATCACGGTATTCGGATCCTGCCCGGGCCATCGTCGTTATGGCTGGATGCCCGGGGGCAACGCTTTCCGGTGCCGCTGTTCCCCGGGTTCGATGCCCTCGGTGCGCTGCGGCATGTGATCAACAGTGGCTACGACTACTCCTGGTTCGTGCTCGACCAGGCGACGCTGTCCGCTGAGATCGCGCTCTCCGGATCGGAGCAGAACTCCGATCTGACGGGTAAGAACCTGCGACTGCTCGCTGGCCGGCTACGGCGGGGTCCGACGCCGGAGGTGCGCGACTTCCAAGGGCGCGGCGTCGATTTCGTCGCGGCCGGATCAGTTCTGGAGTTGGCCGCCCAGATGAATCAGCTGGTCGGAGAGCATCTCATCGACGGCGACGCGCTCCGGCAGGTGATCGAGGCCCGCGATCTCCAGGTGGGCAGCGGGCTGGGGAAGGATCCGCAGGTAGTGGCCACAGCTGCAGCTCGGCGGTTTCTCGGTGATCGACTGCTACGGGTGGTATCACCCCATGAGATGCTCGATCCGAAGGCTCCAGGGGCCGGCCGGGCAGGATCGGGAGGTCCGCTGGTCGCGATCCGCCTTCACGTGCTGACCCGCAAGACCCTCGGCGGACTGGAGACTGACCTTGACGGACGGGTGCTGCGACCGGACGGTTCGGCGCTATCGGGCGTGTACGCGGTAGGCGAGGTGGCCGGGTTCGGCGGCGGAGGCGTTCACGGCTACCGGGCACTCGAAGGCACCTTCTTGGGCGGCTGCTTGTTCTCGGGCCGCGCCGCCGGCCGAGCCTTGGCCGCCAGCCTCTGATCCCGCCGCTGACACGCACGCGCGTACGTCTGCGCGCGCCCTTCCGGCTGTACATCTACGGGTCGCTGGAGGCGTTCTGGCTTAGGGCGGCCTTGTGGTGGCGTACCACCTCAGCAACGACAAAGTTCAGGAATTTCTCGGCGAACTCGGGATCAAGCCGGGCGTCCTCGGCCAGGGCCCGCAGTCGCTCGATCTGCTGGGCCTCACGTGCGGGATCGGCGGGCGGTAGGCCGTGCGCGGCCTTGAGCTCGCCCACTTGTTGGGTGATCTTGAACCGCTCCGCCAATAGGTGCACCAGGGCGGCGTCCATATTGTCGATGCTCATCCGCAGCCGCAGCAACTCCTCGGCCACAGGGTCACCCATGGCGCTCAGCCTAGCCAGTAGCACCCGCCTCAGACGCGGTCGTCCACCGCGGCGGCCAGCTGCAGCCCTTGCCGTTCAGCCGCCGGACACTGATGCTGCTTGACCGATCGGGTCTGCGACACCAGGCGGCATGATGTGAGGTTCGACACGATGCGAGGCTCGGCAGCGAGGCAAGCCGTATTCGGCTTCGCCCCGGCCAGTGAGTAATACCAGTTGGAGCCAAGGACCACAGGTCACTCAAGGCACGGGCTCTTTTGCGCATAAGAACCCTGGAGTTGTGAAGCGGCATCACTCCCTAGCGTCGTAATACCAGTCATGATCTGCTGGGCGGGCCGTGAAAACATCCTCGACCATGTCGGCAGCGTTCAATCCGAAGCAGTCTTCGTTCGTTTGACTCTTGATCTTGCAGGTACCGAATTGTGGAGAGTCGCGACCATGGCCAGACCGGCCCACGACTATGCCCGCGTCGACAAGCACGTGCCCGTGACACGTCGCGCAGAGACGGCCAACCCGTACTCATCTGTGATGATCTTGATATCACTGATCGCGACACTGGGCATCCTGCTCTACGCTCAATTCCTCCTGAACCCCGAGAACCGAGGTGATTTCCTGCCGTACGCGCTGGTGATCACGGCAGAGACGATCCTGATCACGCACGCGCTGCTCTCGATGTGGACGATCTTGTCCGGAGCGAAGAGCCCTCGCGACTTCGCATTCTACGAGGCGCAAGACGCCATGTTCGACAAGTTGGCCATCGAAGCCGCCGGGCTCAAGGCGGCGTCGCACCTGTGGCCCATCCTCGTCGATGGCAAGGGAAGCGCGGCGATGGCGATCAAGGGCAAGCACCGCACCTGGATCCTGGACGACGGCCGCTCCGAGGAGGTGCAGGTGCTAGCCGAAGAACTCGACTGCCACTAGGTGCGGAGGCTCAGCAGCAATGGCGCCAAGGCTGCGAACATCAACCACGCGTTGTCGATCGCCAAAGGCGACTTCTTCTGCGTCTTTGATGAACCTCCGCGGCCGACATTGCCTCGTCGGCCAATGGCGGCAAGGCCAGCGCCGGCGGAGCGGCCAGCTTCCCGCACCGCCGCACCTCTGACGCGTACGCTGGCCACTCCTGGGCCTCCGGCACCGCACCGTTCGCGGACGGCAACAACCAGGAACCGAGCTCGGAGGCAGTAACGGCGTGGACCGGGCTGGCGCTGTGGGCCAAGGCCGACGGGAACGCGAACCTGGCCACCGAGGCGACCTGGATGCTGTCCACCGAGGCGCAGTCAGGGCACAGCTACTGACCAACTTCGACGCTTCGGAGCCCGTGTACTCCGGTTACGGGCACAAGATCGTGGCGCTCAACTGGGGTGGCAAGCGTGACTACGCCACATGGTTCTCACCGGAGCCGGCGGCAATGCTCGGCATTCTGCTCATTCCCATGAGCCCATCCTCGACGTACCTGGCCGGTGACACGGCGCGCATCGAAACGAACGTCGCAGAAGCGACCGGAGGCAAGTTTGACCAGAAGTTCGGCGACTACCTGCTGATGTATTCCGCGTTGGCTGGTGAGGAGCAGCGCAAGGCCGCGCTGGCGACAGCCGAGAAGCTGGATGAGCGCTGGATCGACGACGGGAACAGCCGATCGTATCTGCTGGCGTGGCTGATGAGTGTCAAGCCCAGCTGAGCTCCGAACTGCGGAAAACCTGGGCTAAGCCCACGCTCTTCGTGCCTTGCACGGCTTGCTTACGCACGCCGTGCGTAAGCACCGTGTCTCGACCCGGCCAGCACCCGCGTTCCAGACGACACGCCACCCGCTAGAAATGCGCGTGAGGTCGGGCGTAACGTTTCCGACATATCTGTGACCGCCCAGGCCCGCTCCGGCGTGGGCTTGCCGAAGGGCCGAGGAGGGTCTCAATGTCCGATCTGGATCCCCTGGAAACCCGTGAATGGTTGGACGCGCTGGACTCGGTGGTGGTGTTCGACGGCGCGGATCGGGCGACGTTCCTACTGGATGAACTGCTCAGTGGCGCCCGCCGCAGCGGCGTGCCGGTCCCGTACTCGGCCAATACTCCTTATCTGAACACGATCCCGCCGGACCGTGAGCCGGAGTACCCCGGTGACCAGGAGATCGAACAAAAGATCAGGTCGCTGATCCGGTGGAACGCCGTGGCGATCGTGCTGCGCGCCAACAAGGAGTCGTCGGAACTGGGCGGGCACATCGCAAGCTACCAGTCCGCCGCCACACTGTACGAGGTCGGCTTTAACCACTTCTGGCAGGCACCTAACGAGTCGCACGGCGGCGATCTGCTGTTCATCCAGGGTCACAGCTCACCGGGTATCTACGCCCGGGCGTACGCCGAGGGTCGGCTCACCGAGGACCAGCTGCTCAAGTTCCGGCAGGAAGTCGATGGTGGCGGCCTGTCATCGTATCCGCACCCGTGGCTGATGTCTGACTTCTGGCAATTCCCGACGGTGTCGATGGGCCTTGGGCCACTGATGGCGATCTACCAGGCTCGGTTCCTGAAGTACCTGCATGCCCGCGGCTTGGCGGACACCGCGAACAGACATGTGTGGGCGTTCCTTGGGGACGGTGAGATGGACGAGCCGGAGTCACTCGGCGCGATCTCCCTGGGCGGACGGGAGAAGCTCGACAATCTGATCTTCGTTATCAATTGCAACCTGCAGCGGCTCGACGGCCCGGTACGCGGAAACGGCAAGATCATCCAGGAGCTGGAGGGCATATTCCGCGGTGCCGGGTGGAACGTGATCAAGGTCATCTGGGGAACCGGATGGGATCGGCTGATCGCCGCAGACAAGACGGGCCTACTGCTCAAGCGCATGGAGGAGTGCGTCGACGGCGAGTACCAGGACTTCAAGTCCAAGAACGGCGCGTACGTCCGCCAGCACTTCTTCGGCAAGTATCCGGAGCTGCTCGACCTCGTCGCCGACATGTCCGACGACGACATCTGGGCGCTGAACCGCGGCGGCCACGATCCGCAGAAGGTCTACGCCGCATACCACGCTGCGGTCAACCACACCGATCAGCCGACGGTGATCCTCGCTAAGACCGTAAAGGGCTACGGGATGGGCGAGGCCGGCGAGGGACAGAACATCACTCACCAACAGAAGAAGATGGGTGAGACCGTGCTGCGAGCCTTCCGGGACCGCTTCCGCATCGACGTGCCGGACGAGCGAATCCCGGAGGTGCCGTTCCTCCCGCTGGCGGAGGGAGGCAGTGAGCACGGCTATCTGCACGAGCGCCGCACTGCGCTCGGCGGCTACCTGCCAGCCCGGCGGCGACGCTCGACGGAGTCGCTGCAGGTCCCGCCACTGTCGGCCTTCGAGGCTCAGTTGAAGGGCACCGGAGATCGGGAGATCTCCACAACGATGGCATTCGTGCGGATCCTGACAACGCTGCTGCGGGACAAGCAGATCGGCAAGCGGGTCGTACCGATCGTGCCCGACGAGTCCCGCACGTTCGGTATGGAGAACCTCTTCCGCCAGTTCGGGATCTTCTCCCAGGTCGGGCAGCTGTACCAGCCGGAAGACGCCAACCAGCTGATGTTCTACAAGGAGGACAAGTCAGGCCAGCTGCTGCAGGAGGGGATCAACGAGCCGGGCGCGATGTCGTCGTGGATCGCCGCAGCCACGTCCTACAGCACCAACGACACGCCGATGATCCCGTTCTACATCTACTACTCGATGTTCGGCTTCCAGCGCGTCGGCGACCTCGCCTGGGCCGCCGGTGACATGCGATCACGGGGCTTCCTGCTCGGTGGGACGGCGGGGCGCACCACACTCAACGGCGAGGGACTGCAGCACGAGGACGGGCACAGCCACCTGATGTCCTCGACAATTCCGAATTGCGTCTCCTACGATCCGACGTTCGCGTACGAGGTGGCGGTGATTGTCGCCGACGGCCTACGCCGGATGTACGTCGAGCAGGAGGACGTCTTCTACTACCTCACGGTGATGAACGAGAACTACCAGCATCCCGGGATGCCTGAGGGCCGCGAGGACGAGGTGCGCGACGGCATCGTCAAAGGGATGTACCTGCTCCGCGAGGGAAAGGCCGGCAAGAAGTCGGCTCCGCGAGTGCAGCTCTTGGGCTCCGGGACGATCCTGAACGAGGTCATCGCGGCGGCAGAGCTGTTGGAGCAGGACTGGAACGTGGCGGCCGACGTGTGGAGCGCTCCGAGCTTCACCGAGCTGCGACGCGAGGGAATGGCCACGGAACGGTGGAACATGCTGCATCCCACGGAAGAGCGCCGGCAGTCCTTTGTGGAGACTCAGTTGGCCGGCCGACCGGACGGGCCCGCCATCGCCTCGACCGACTACATGCGAATCTTTGCCGAACAGATCCGTCCGTATGTGAAGCGCCGCTACCGGGTGCTCGGCACCGACGGTTTCGGCCGCTCCGACTACCGACGAAAGCTGCGTGAACACTTCGAGGTCGACCGCCACTTCGTTACCGTGGCCGCGCTCACCGAATTGGCCGCCGAGGGCACCGTCCCGGCCGACACGGTGGCCGAGGCCCTCAAGAAGTATGGCGTCAACCCCGACAAACCCGATCCCGTCCGCGCCTAAGAGAGGGACGTGCCCCATGACTGCGGCAACCCAAACAACAACCGAGGTCAAAGTCCCCGACATCGGCGACTTCAACGACGTGCCGGTCATCGAGGTACACGTCAAGCCCGGTGACGCTGTCAACGCCGACGATCCTCTAGTCACGCTGGAATCGGACAAGGCAACGATGGATGTCCCATCGCCGGCCGGTGGCGCCGTTGCCGATGTGCTCGTCAAGGTTGGCGACACGGTGAGCGAGGGAACGCCGATCCTGATGCTCCAGCCAGGGGACGGCGCACTGACGGAGCCGCCGACACTGGTGGAACAGCAGGAGCCGCCGCCCGAAGCCGCTCAACCTGCTGCAGCCGCCGCCAGAGCCCCAGCGGCCGCCCCAACCGCAGCGGCCGCCCCAGCCCCAGCCGCGGCTGCCCCCGCCCCCGCGGCGCCGGCGGCCGCAGCGCCCGACGTGGGGGGTGCGCATGCGGGCCCCAGTGTGCGCCGCATGGCCCGGGAATTCGGCATCGACCTCGGTGCGATCACCGGCACCGGACCGAAGAACCGGATCACCAAGGATGACTTGCTGGCGTTCCTGCGCGGACCCGCCCAGGCACCAGCGGCAGCCGCCGCTCCCGCGGCCGGCATGGGCATTCCGGAGATACCGGCCCAGGACTTCTCGAAGTTCGGCCCGGTCGAAACTAAGCCGCTGGCACGCATCAAGAAGCTATCGGGCCCATTCCTGCACCGGTCCTGGCTAAACGTTCCGCATGTCACGCACAGCGACGAGGCTGACATCACCGACCTCGATAAGTACCGCAAGGAGTTGGATACGGCGGCCAAGACGGACGGCTACCGGGTGACACTGCTGGCGTTCCTCGTCAAGGCGTCCGTGTCGGTGCTGAAGCAATTCCCTGAGTTCAACAGCTCCCTGTCACCGGAGAAGGACAGCCTGATCTTGAAGAAGTTCTACAACATCGGCATTGCGGTAGACACCCCCGAGGGGCTGGTGGTTCCGGTCGTGAAGGACGCCGACCGGAAAGGGATCGTTGAGTTGTCCAAGGAGTTCGGGGAGATCTCCAAGAAAGCCCGTGACGGCAAGCTGTCCCCGGGTGACATGCAGGGCGGCACGTTCACCATCTCGAGTCTGGGCGGCATCGGCGGGACGAGCTTCACTCCGATCGTGAACGCTCCCGAGGTGGCCATTCTTGGCGTGGTGCGGTCCAAGATGTCCCCAGTCTGGAGCGGTTCGGAGTTCGTTCCGCGGCTCATGCTGCCGGTCTCGCTGTCCTACGACCACCGGGTGATCGACGGCGCACTGGCCGCCCGATTTACCCGGCAGCTATGCCATCTGCTCGAAGACGACCGCCGGCTCATCCTCTAGAGACGCGAGGAAACCCAACATGAGCGCTGTCGAGATCCCCGTTCCCGATATTGGCGACTTCAGCGACGTGCCGGTAATCGAGATCCACGTCCATCCCGGTGATGTCGTCGCGGTCGACGACCCACTGGTCACGCTGGAATCGGACAAGGCCACCTTGGACGTACCGTCTCCTTCGGCTGGTACCGTGTCCGAGCTGCGGATCGGTGTTGGAGACAGCGTGTCGCAGGGAACCGTGCTCATGGTCTTAGAGGCCGAGGGCGCGCCTGGTGTGCCGCCGAAGGAAAAGGTGCACGAAAGCGGGCATCCAGAAACCGGCGAGAAAACCGGTTACGGCTCTGCGAGCGGGGTTTACGACAAGATCGAGGTGGCCGTCCCGGACATTGGCGACTTCGATGCCGTACCGGTCATCGAGGTGCATGTCAGTGCCGGCGACACCGTCGCGGTCGACGACCCGCTGATCACGCTGGAGTCCGACAAGGCCACCATGGACGTGCCCGCCCCAGCGGCCGGCACTGTCGTCGAGGTCAAGGTGAAGGTCGGCGACACCGTCTCCACCGAACACCCCATCTTGGAACTGCGCACCAGTGAGGCACCGCCCGCCGAGGATCAGGCGGCAGCACCCACACCATCGCCCGTAGCCCGGCCACCGATGACCGAGCGGGGCGACGTCCACGCCGAAGTGCTGGTGTTCGGCGCTGGGCCCGGCGGGTACAGCGCCGCGTTCCGCGCCGCCGACCTCGGCATGAAGGTCGTGCTGGTCGACCGCGGGGAGCGGCTCGGCGGCGTGTGTCTCAATATCGGCTGCATTCCGTCCAAAGCGCTGCTGCACGCCGCGAAGGTGATCGCCGAAACGAAGGAGATGGCCGCCAACGGGTTGTCCTTCGCCGAACCGCAAATCGACGTTGACAAGCTGCGCGGTTGGAAGGACGGCGTGGTCAAGCGGCTCACGGGTGGCCTCGCTGGGTTGGCGAAGCAGCGCAAGGTTGAGGTGGTACGCGGCACCGGCGTTTTCACCTCGATGAACCAGGTACAGGTGACCGCGGAAGACGGCTCAGTCAAAACCGTGAGCTTCGAGCAGGCGATCATCGCCGCGGGATCCGAACCGATGACGCTGCCGTTCATCCCCAATGACGATCCACGGGTCATCGACTCCACCGGTGCGCTGGAGCTTGACGGCATACCGCAGCGGCTGCTCGTGCTCGGCGGCGGGATCATCGGCCTCGAGATGGCGACCGTCTACTCCGAACTCGGTGCGAGGATCACGGTCGTCGAGCTGATGGACCAACTGATTCCTGGCGCGGACAAGGACATCGTCACGCCCCTGACCAAACGGATCACCAAGCAGTACGAGAACATCTACCTCAAGACCAAGGTGACCGCGGTCGAAGCAGGAGACGACGGGCTGCGTGTGCGCTTCGAAGGCGCGGCCGCACCGGACACCGAGACGTTCGACAAAGTGCTGGTCGCGGTCGGCCGGCGACCCAACGGCCGGTCGATCGGTGCGGAGAACGCCGGGGTGCTGATCGACGGGAGCGGCTTCATTCAGGTAGACAAGCAACAGCGGACCAACGTGCCGCACATCTTCGCGATCGGCGACATAGTCGGACAACCGATGCTGGCGCACAAGGCGGTGCATGAAGGCAAGGTTGCGGCCGAGGTCGCTGCCGGCAAGCCGAGCTTCTTCGATGCGACCGTGATCCCGTCCGTGGCCTACACCGACCCGGAGGTGGCCTGGGCGGGGGTCACCGAGAACGAGGCGAAGGCCGCTGGCGTCAAGTATGGCAAGGGGGTGTTCCCATGGGCCGCGTCTGGCCGGTCGCTGTCGCTCGGCCGAGACGAAGGCATCACGAAGGTGCTCTTCGACGAATCGAACGATCGAATCATCGGCTGCGGCATCGTGGGGCCTAATGCCGGGGACCTCATCGCCGAGGCCGCGATCGCGATCGAGATGGGTGCGGACGCGGCCGATATCGGCCTGACCATCCATCCACATCCAACCCTCTCGGAAACCATCGGCATGGCGGCCGAGGCGTTCGAGGGCACTATCACCGACCTGTATCTACCCAAGAAGAAAACGAAATAAGGAGGCACGAATGCCTGGATCAGTCATCGTCGGGGGCGCAAGGACACCAATCGGCAAGCTCGCCGGGTCCCTGAAGGGGTTCACCGCGATGGACCTGGGCGGGTTCGCCATCAAGTCGGCGTTGGACAGGGCCGGAGTCACCGGGGACCAGGTCGACTACGTGATCATGGGCCACGTCATCCAAGCCGGGGCCGGGCAGATCACCGCCCGGCAGGCTGCGGTCAAGGGCGGGATTCCGATGACGGTGCCGGCGCTGACGGTGAACAAGGTGTGCCTGTCCGGGTTGAACGCGATCGCGATGGCCGACCAGCTGATCGGCTACGGCGAGTACGACGTGGTCGTGGCCGGCGGGATGGAGTCGATGACGCAGGGCCCGTACCTGCTGCCTAAAGCCCGGTCCGGGTACCGGTACGGCAACGACGAGATCGTCGACGCCACCGCGCACGACGCGCTGTTCTGCGCCTTCGACCAGCTGGGCATGGGTGCGGCGACCGAGACATACACGAAGCTGCGCGGCATCAGCCGGGAGGAGCAGGACGCCTACTCCGCCGGATCGCATGGGCGGGCCGCAGAGGCGCAGAAGAATGGCTTGTTCGACGACGAGATCGTGGCGGTGGAGGTGCCGCAGCGCAGGGGCGACCCGATCATGGTCACCGATGACGAGGGCGTACGCGCGGACGCTACCGCGGAGACCCTGGCGAAACTGCGCCCGGCGTTCGCCGCGGACGGGACCGTAACCGCCGGGTCGTCGTCGCAGATCTCCGACGGCGCGGCCGCAGTAGTGGTGATGTCGCGAGCCAAGGCCGAGGAGCTTGGGGCACCAATCCTGGCGGAGATCGGCGCGCACGGCACGGTGGCTGGGCCGGACCCGTCCCTGCTGTCGCAGCCGGCCAACGCAATCAACAAGGCGCTGGGCAAGGAGAACCTCACCCCTGACCAGATCGACCTTTACGAGATCAACGAGGCGTTCGCGTCGGTGGCCATCCAATCGATGCGTGAGCTGGAGATCGGCGCGGATTCTGTGAACGTCAACGGCGGCGCCATCTCCATGGGCCACCCGGTAGGCGCGTCCGGCGCCCGGATCGCTCTCCACCTGGCGCTCGAACTCAAGCGCCGCGGCGGTGGCGTGGGCGCGGCCGGGCTCTGCGGCGGCGGCGGGCAGGGCGAGGCCTTGATCATTCGGGTAGCGAGCTGAAGGGAAGGTGCGTCAATTATGGGTGACATGACTGGTCAGGTGGCGCTGGTCACCGGTGGAGTGCGGGGAATTGGGCGGGCCATCAGCGAGCGGCTCTACGCTCGCGGGGTAAAGGTGGCCGCGGGATATTCCTCGAACAAGGAGGCGGCGGAGAAGTTCGCCGCCGAGCACCCCGGCTCAAGCGTTCACCAGGGCAACATCGGCAGTCACGAGGACTGCGAGCGGGTTGTCGAGGAGGTGCTGGACACGCACGGCCAGTTGGACATTCTCGTCAACAACGCCGGGATCACTGCGGACAAGACAGTGCGGAAGATGACCGTGGAGGATTGGGACCGAGTGTTGCAGGTCAACCTGTCTGGGGCGTTCTACCTGTCGAGGGCGATTCTGCAGCATATGCTCGACCGCGGATACGGCCGGATCATCAACATCTCCTCGATCATCGGGGAATCCGGCAACATCGGGCAGGCTAACTACGCCGCGGCGAAATCCGGCCTGTTCGGCCTCACGATGTCGCTGGCCCAGGAGACCGCTCGCAAGGGCATCACCGTCAACGACGTTGCCCCGGGCTACATCTCCACCGACATGGTCGCCGCCGTGCCGCAGGAGGCCCTGGACAAGGTGATTGCGAAGATCCCCGTCGGCCGACTCGGCGAACCGGAGGAAATCGCCCGCACGGTCGAATTCCTCGCCGACCCTGACTCCAGCTTCATCACGGGCCAGATCTTCTCTGTCAACGGCGGGCAATACATGTGACACCTGCCAGCGCGGCCAACGCTAGCCCGTCGCAGTCACCGCGGCGGGCGCAGCGGAGGCCTCCGGCACCACGACGATAGGAAGTCGAGCCAGCGTTCCAACCCCCTCGAACTTCAGTGAGCCGAAAACCGCCTCCGATGGCGGAGCTGCCTCGCCGGTGAAGGTGACGGTCACCGTCTTGGTCTCTCCCGCACTGCCGAAGTCCAGGGTGGACGGGTTCACCGTCGCCGTCACTCCGGGCACCGAGATCGTGGTTTGGTACGAGCCCGGCTTCACGGCAGTAACCCTCCTGGTCACCGTCTGAGAACCGACAAGCTTGCCAATCGCAATCGACGGTGCGTTGTAATCACTCGGATCGACTGGCTCCACTCCGGTGTCGGTAGCAAAGCCCTGGCCCTCCAGGAAGCCCAGCCAGTCCCGCTCTCTGGCGTCGAAGATCACTCCCGGATTGAACATCCGATGCGGCCGTACATTGCCCGCGCCGTGGGCGGAGTGGTCACGGCTCGACTTGCCATCTGCGGTCTTCACGCGCGACGCGGTGGTCATCATCGCCGACTTGACCGCCATGGGCGACCACTTCGGGTGGACGCCGAAGTACAAGGCTGAGATGCCCGCAATGTGTGGTGAGGCCATGGAGGTGCCGGAGTAGAAGTCGAACTTACGGTTGCGGTTCGACGGTGGTGCGACCGCGGCCAGGACGGCTACGCCAGGTGCGGAGATGTCGGGCTTGAGCAGGTTGCCGCCGTTGCCCGTCGAGGGCCCGCGGGACGAGAAGTTAGCCACTTGGGGATACCTGATCGGTGTCGAGGAAAGATTTCCTTGCTTGAGCGTGGCAGTCGCTCCCGCCTTCTTCGCATAGGTCTTGACGGCTGGCCCGAAGGGCACATTCAGGTGGACCGTCGGTACCGCATGGATGTCAGCGTCGGTCGAACCCTCCGTGAGGTTCACCAGCACCATGCCTTTTCCGCCGGCGCGCCTCACTTCGGCCGACTTGTCGGCTCGATCGATGACACCTCGGTCACACACCACGATCTTGCCGGCGGTCTTGGCGCGACTGAGCGTGTCCGGCGCACAGACAGCTGCCTCGGTACCGGTCGCCGAAGCTCGCTTGACAGAGCGGGCTGTGACAAGCCGTGCCCGGCCCACATCACCAGAGACTGTGGTGCTGATCCCGGCGTACTTCTTGCCATTGCCGAGAACCGCTGTCCCGGCGTATGGGGCGACCGTGCTGGCGGCCACCGTAGTCACCCAAGGCGTGACGTGGTTCACAGTGGATGCTCCGGGCCCCGCATTGCCTGCTGAGGTTGCCACAAAGATCCCGGCCGACGCCGCGGACAGGAATGCCATATCGACTGGATCATCCACGGTGTCTGAGCCACTGACCGAATAGTTGATCACATCGACGCCATCAGCCACGGCCGCATCAATGGCAGCCAGTGCATCGCCGGTGAAGATGGCCGGCTCGTCATCGGTCGCGCTAGTGAAGGCGACTTTGTAGATCGCCAGCTTGGCCGCCGGCGCAACGCCGGACACCCTGCCGAACGAGTGACCCCCGATTGATGCAGCGATGCCAGCGTTGCCAGCGGCCGTGGACGCAACATGGGTGCCGTGGCCGTCACCGTCTCGCGGTGAAAGGAAATCGGTACGTTGCACGGGCGGAGTTTGGGACTCGTAGGTCGAGGAGAAGGAGCGAGCGCCAATCACCTTGGTATTGCACTCGGTGCCAGTAAATGAGTCGCCGGCCTCGCAGATCCCGGTAAACCTCTGGCTGTCCGCCTTGTGCATCACGATCTTTTTCTTGCCTGACCGGTAAGGCCGGTAAGGATCGGTCGACGTCGGCCGAGCCGTCCCAAGCGTCTCGCCGGAGAATGACTTGCTTTCCGGCCAGTAGCCCGAATCCACGATTCCGACGACCACACCGCGGCCGGCGCTCTTCTTGCCGTCGAGTGCTGCCCAAACGCCCTGGTCGCCGGTCAGCTTCAAGAAGTCGACGGGGTTCTTGTCATTGGTGAGCTTGCGTGGTCGATCCTCGGTCACCGACAGCACGCCGGGCGCGCCTTGCAGCGTACGCGCCTGCTCGGGGGTCAGCGTCGTCGCGAAGCCGTTGAGGCTCACCGCGTAGTGCTTGAGCGGCTTGGCACCAACCCGTGCGGCCGCGTTGGCGTGCTGGCTCTTCAGGTAGTCCCGGTACCGCTGGGCGCGGCCAGAGGTCACATTCACCCGCTCGCCCTTGCTGGGACGCGTCGCACCAAGGCCCTTCACGTCGCCGCCGTAGGTGGCGATTGGCTTTCCTGTCAACGCGACGATGTAGCGACTCGGAATCGGAGCTGGCAGGTCGTGCTCGTCGCCGTCCGACGGCAATGCATTGGCCGCCGGCACACCACACACAGTGAGCAGGGCCGTGACCGCCACACTCGTGGCGAGGACCGCGAGATGGGCGCGACGGTTACGCAATAGCACGAAATTCCCCCACTGATTTCGAATGCCCAGTTGGATTTGCTCGCTCCTCTCGCTGTGATCGCGCGTTGGAGCCGCCTACTTCATCGTCGCTCGGGGACGAGAAGCATGTCCCCTCGCTTCTCCTCAGCACGGCGGCGCGCGATCACGGGCGACTTTCTCGACGGCGAGCACAGCTGGTCGAGCAAAAGTAGGCTTGACGCTAGCAGCAGGCGAGGAGGTGCGTGAGGGATCAGCAACATTCGCCCGGCAAGCAGCGACCTGGGTTACAACCACTGCGCTCTGCCCGGCGATTAGCGGTACTCGCGGCTGCGGTCCTGGTACTGACCGTCGGCTGCGGCAACCAGATCGCCGAACCCTCCGGCCCGACCCCAGGGACTACCGTGCCCGTCAAACCAAGCAAGCAGGCTACACCTGCCCCCACTCCTGATACCGATCTGACGATCGTGGTGAACACCGGATCAGGCTCGACCAAGAGGTGGCGGCTGACCTGCAACCCGCCAGCCGGCACGCATCCAGATCCGGAGGCCGCCTGCCGTGCACTCCAGTCCAATGGCGCAGTGGCACTGCCGCCAGTGCCGAAAGACAAGGCCTGCACGCAGATCTACGGCGGCCCAGAGACGGCCAGCATCACGGGCACCTGGCAGGGCGAGCAGGTCATGAGCACGTTCGCGCGCAACGACGGGTGTCAGATCAGCCGCTGGAAGCTGATGGAGGGGCTGCTGCCGCCGGGCGGCAGCTAAGAGTCCCTCTCTTATTACTACCGACTTGTCGGTTTTATGGAATCAGCCGACGACGATCTCGACGCGCTGGAACTCCTTGATTTCGGTGTAACCGGTGGTCGCCATCGCCTTGCGCAGGGCACCAACAAGGTTCATGGTGCCGTCGGGGACCGAAGAGGGGCCAAGCAGGATGTGCTGCAGATCGCCGACCGTTGAGAACTGGGCTCGCTCGCCGCGTGGCAGCTTTTCGTGCCAGGCCTCAGGCCCCCAGTGGAAACCGCGACCGGGCGCTTCCTCTGCCCTGGCCAGCGGCGAGCCAACCATCACCGCATCTGCTCCGCAGGCGATCGCTTTGGCGATATCCCCGGAGCGAACGACCGAGCCGTCTGCGATGACATGGACGTAGCGGCCGCCAGATTCGTCGAGATAGTCCCGCCGCGCAGCAGCGACATCGGAGACTGCGGAGGCCATCGGTACTGCGACCCCCAACACTGACCGACTGGTGTATGCGGCTCCGCCTCCGAACCCCACCAGCACACCGGCTGCACCGGTACGCATCAAGTGCAGGGCGGCCTGGTACGTTGCGCAACCCCCAACAATGACCGGGACGTCAAGCTCATAGATGAAATTCTTCAGGTTGAGCGGTTCCAGCTCTGAAGAGACGTGCTCGGCCGACACGGTGGTGCCGCGGATGACGAAAAAATCGACGCCCGAGTCCACCACCGCGTGCGCGTACGCCTGGGTGTTCTGCGGCGAGAGCGCGCCGGCCGTCGGCACTCCTGCTTCTCGAATCTCTGCGACCCGCTTGCCGATCAGCTCAGGCTTGATCGGCTCCGCGTAGATCTTCTGCATCCGCCGAGTCGCCTCGATGGGATCCTCGATGGCGATGATCTCCTCCAGCTTCGGCCGCGGGTCGTCGTAGCGGGTCCATAGCCCCTCCAGATTCAGCACACCGAGCCCACCCAGCTGGCCGATCTTGATGGCCGTGGCCGGCGACATGACTGAGTCCATCGGCGCCGCGAGCAGCGGGAAGGCGAAGGTGTAGGCGTCGATCCGCCATTGCAGCGAGATCTCCTCCTCCCCGCGGGTACGCCGTGACGGAACGATGGTGATGTCGTCAAAGGCAAACGCCTGCTGGGCGCGCTTGCTGCGGCCGACGTCAATCATGGTCTGCTCCTTGGAGACGGCTGATCATCGATCCAGGACATGATCATGATCGTGGCAGCTCCCGTATTAGTGTGGTGCGTTCGAAGTCTCGGCACCAGTGCATCAGCCTGAATAGTTGGGCGCCTCGCCGATCATCTGGATGTCGTGCGGATGGGACTCGCGCAGACCTGCGGAGGTAATCCGGACGAACGACCCGCGCTCCTGTAGCTCCGGAATCGTCGAGGCTCCTGTGTAGAACATCGCTTGCCGCAAACCGCCGACGAGCTGGTAGGCAACTGCGGCTAGTGGACCGCGGTACGGTACCTGACCCTCGATGCCCTCCGCGATCAGCATCGAGTCCGAAGTGACCTCACCTTGGAAGTAGCGGTCTTTGGAATAGGAGACGCCGCTGCGACCACGTGAGGCCATGGCACCGAGCGATCCCATGCCGCGATAAGCCTTGAACTGCTTGCCATTCATGAAGATCAGCTCGCCCGGGCTTTCCTCGCAGCCAGCCAGCAGTGAGCCGAGCATCACGGTATCCGCGCCCGCAACCAGGGCCTTCGCGATGTCGCCGGAATACTGCAGGCCGCCATCACCGATCAGCGGCACTCCGGCCGGGCGGCAGGCCAGGGAGGCGTTATGGATTGCCGTTACCTGCGGCACCCCGACACCCGCCACGACGCGCGTGGTGCAGATGGAGCCCGGTCCCACTCCGACCTTGACGCCGTCCGCTCCGGCGTCGACCAGGGCCTTCGCACCGGCGTACGTCGCCACGTTCCCGCCGACGATGTCGACCTTCGCCGTAGCCGAATCCGCCTTCAACCGGCGCACCATTTCCAGCACGCCTTGGGAATGGCCGTGCGCAGTATCGACCACCAGCAGGTCGGCACCTTCCTCGATCAGCGCCATCGCACGCTTCCAGGCGTCGCCAAAAAACCCGACGGCTGCTCCGACCCGGAGCCGTCCTTGATCATCTTTGGAGGCGTCAGGATACATCCCGGACTTGACGAAGTCCTTGAGCGTGATCAGACCTTTGAGCCGACCTTGATCATCGACAAGTGGCAACTTCTCGATCTTGTTCTGGGCCAGTAGCCGCATTGCGTCGTCGCGGCTGATTCCAACTGGGCCGGTGATCAGCGGCATCGGGGTCATCACCTCAGCCACCGGCCGCGATGGGTCGGTCTCGAAGCGCATGTCCCGGTTGGTGATGAGGCCGAGCAGTCGCAGTTCGCGGTCCACGACGGGCACGCCAGAGATGTGAAAATTGGCGCACATCGCGTCTGCCTCGCGGATGGTCGCATTCGGAGAGATCGTGATGGGCTCGTCGATCATGCCCGCCTCAGATCGCTTGACCACATCAACTTGGTGCGCCTGATCCTCGATCGAGAGATTGCGGTGGATGATGCCGATGCCACCCTGCCGGGCGATTGCGACCGCCATCCGTGCCTCGGTCACGGTGTCCATCGGCGAGGAGATCAGCGGCACTTTGACAGCAATCCGCTTGGAGACCCGGGACTCCGTACTGACCTCAGAAGGCGCGATGTCGCTCTCGGCCGGCTGGAGCAACACGTCGTCGAAGGTCAGCCCGAGGGTCTCGAAGGCATGCGGCACACCTACAGGACTGAGATCACCGGATGATGGCAACACGGCAAAGCCTTTCCCCTGAGCCAGGTAGAAGGTCATGCTAGCCGAGTCGACGAGGGCCACCCGCTCAGACGTCCCGGTCGTCAGCCCAAGTGCCTGTGAGGAACCCGGTTCTGGTGGACGTCAGGTGTTGCGCAAGATCCAATCCGATCGAGCAAGCGGTACCAGGAGCATGCCCCAGCAGGCCGGCGATGTTCCCGCTGGAACGTCGCTGATCGGCGTTGCGATACCGCGAGCCGAGCTCAGCGGATCGCGGGGCTCCCCCGCCGACTCGAATCCCGATATGTCTCGGGAGGCCTGATACTCGCGAGCGAGCTCCGCCTCACCTGGCGCTTCAGTGTTGATCTGCTTGCGTTCGCCAGCACTGCCGGCCCAACAGCAGGGCTCAGCCCGACCGCGGCTTGAGGTTGCTGGTGGCGGGCCCTTCCAGCACAGTGCCGTCGGCGGCGAACCGGGAGCCGTGCAAGGGGCAATCCCAGGACTTCTCTAGATCATTGAAGCGAACGACGCCGCCCAGGTGCGTACAAATGGCTGAGAGGGCGCACGTCCGGCCATCGACCGTCGATATCGCCACTGGCCCACCCCGTTCGGCACCGACTACTCCGGTGCCTTCGGCTGGCGTCCGATCCTCCTCCTTCAGCGGGTGAAGTTCGGCATCGAGCCACCCCTGGGCGGCCGCAATCCCCATCGCTGCATTCGCTCGGAAGTACCGGACGGCGCTCGCCGGCTTGCTCACGCGGGTTCCCAAGGTCCGTGCCCAGGACGGCACCTTGTCCAAGATTTCCCCGCTGATGCGCATCGCCGCTGCAACTGAATTGGTCATGCCCCACTTGCTGTATCCGGTGGCCAGATACACGTGCCCGCCGCCACGCGGCAGCTTGCCGACGAACGGCACTCCGGCATGCGCCACGTAATCTTGCGCGGACCAGACATGGGTACGTTCGGCTCCCTGGAACCAGCGGCGTGTCCAGTCGGTCAGATCGGTGACCAGTTCTGTCGGGTTCATCGGGTGCCGACCCGCTGGGTGCCCATTGCCACCGACGAGCAGCAACTCCTCGCCATCACGTAGCGCGGTGCGCAAAGAACGGGTGGGTGAATCAGCCGAGATGTACATGCCGCGCGGGATCTGCGTCGTACCCCGGAACGCCAGCGCGTACGAGCGATGCGCGGTGACCTTCGCGAAGTACAAACCGCGGTCGAGAAACGGAATGCCGGTGGCGAGCACCACATTGTCGGCGGTGACATTGCCAGCCGGGGTGATCAGCTCGTAACGCTCCTCTCGGGCGACTCGGGTGACCCGAACGTCCTCGATCAGTACCCCGCCCGCCACGCGCAGCCCCCGCGCCAGCGCGGCGAGGACGTCCATCGGATCAACCTGCCGTTGATCCGGCAGGCGCAGCGCGGCATAAGTCGGATAGGGCAGCTCGACGGCATCAGTCATCTCTACCGGCAGTCCAAGTCGCCGGGCAATGTCGAACTCGCGACGGACAGCGGAAGCACCCGACGGCGTGCCGGCGTAGGTGTAGGCGTCTCGATGTTCCATCTGGACGCCGTGCTCGGCGGCGTACGCCGTCAGCCAGGCCAGGGCTTCGCGATTGCCTTCCACATAGGCACCCGCCACATGTTCGGTGTGGTTGGCCACGATGGTGGACAACCGGGTGCCCTGCAACAGGGTGACCTTGGCGGTCGAGTGGCCTGTTGTCACCGCGCCCACCGAACGAGCCTCCAACACGACCACCCGGCGGCCCGCACGGGCCAAGAGCAGCGCGGTGGTCAGACCCGTTAACCCGGCCCCGACGATGGCAACGTCGTAGTGGGCGTCGCTGGTGAATCGGTCAGTCTCGATGGCAGGCGGAGGGTCAAGCCAAATAGAGGCCAGTCCATCGGTAGACACACCTTTCCGGTACCCCGTTGCGGGCGGCTCAACCCATGCTGAGTTGGGCGCGACACCCGCGGATGAGCAGAGCTCCCCGCAAGTAAACCGAAGGGCCTCCCTCCTCTGAGAGAGACCCTTCTGTTCTGAGCTGCTCGCGCTCGCGTTTTGGATCCGCCGCCATATCCGACGCTCGCAGCTGTGATCGCCTGACTGGCTTGTCAGTGAGAATGCCCGTGGCCGGCCGGAGCCGTCTCCTCCTCCTCGGGCTTCTCCACCACCAGCGTCTCGGTGGTGAGCAGCAGCGAGGCAATCGAAGCGGCATTGGCCAGTGCAGAGCGCGTCACCTTCACCGGATCGATGACGCCATCGGCATACAGGTCGCCGTAGGTGTTGGTGACGGCGTTGAAGCCCTGACCAGGCTTGAGTTCGGCCACTTTGAAGGTCACGACGTAGCCCTGCTCGCCACCATTCTCAGCGATCCAGCGAAGCGGCTCCGCACATGCGCGCCGGACGATGTTGACACCGCTCTTCTCGTCACCCGTGAGGCCCAAGTCGCCGTCCAGTGCCGCCGCAGCGTGGATGAGCGCAGAGCCACCGCCGGCGACAATGCCCTCTTCGATCGCGGCACGCGTGGCCGAGACGGCATCCTCGATGCGGTGTTTCTTCTCCTTGAGCTCCACCTCGGTGGCGGCGCCGACCTTGATCACACAGACTCCACCGGCGAGCTTGGCTACCCGCTCCTGCAGCTTCTCGCGATCCCAGTCGGAGTCGGTACGTGCGATCTCGGCTTGCAGCTGTGCCACCCGGGCCTTGACTTCGTTGCTGTCGCCAGCACCGTCGACAATCGTGGTGTTGTCCTTGGTGACAACAATCCGACGAGCACGTCCCAGGACGTCGAGACCCACCTGGTCGAGCTTGAGCCCAACCTCGGGAGAGACGACCTTGGCACCAGTCAGGATCGCGATGTCTTCCAGCATGGCCTTGCGGCGATCGCCGAAGGCGGGGGCCTTGACAGCCACCGAAGTGAAGGTGCCGCGGATCTTGTTCACGACCAAGGTGGACAGCGCCTCCCCGTCGACGTCCTCCGCCACGATGAACAGTGAGCCTGAGGCGCCGATGACCTTCTCCAGCAGTGGGAGCAGGTCGGTCATCGAAGAGATCTTCCCGGAGTTGATCAAGATGTAGGGGTCGTCGAGGACAGCCTCCATCCGCTCCGGATCGGTGACGAAGTACGGCGACAGGTAACCCTTGTCGAACTGCATGCCTTCGGTGAACTCGAGCTCAGTGCCCATGGTCTGCGACTCGTCGACCGTGATGACGCCGTCCTTGCCCACCTTGTCGAAGGCCTCGGCGATCAAGCGGCCGATCTCCTCGTCACGGGCAGAGATCGTTGCGATGTGCGCCATGTCTTCGGTGGTCTCGACCTCTCGGGAATTCTCCCGCAAGCGGTCCTCGACCGCGGCCACAGCGGCGTCGATGCCCCGCTTGAGACCGACCGGACTGGCGCCTGACGCGACGGCGCGGAGACCTTCATGCACCATCGCCTGGGCGAGCACAGTTGCCGTGGTCGTACCGTCGCCGGCGACGTCATTGGTCTTGGTGGCGACTTCCTTGGCGAGTTGTGCTCCGAGGTTCTCGTAGGGATCGTCGAGCTCGATATCACGTGCCACGGTCACGCCATCGTTGGTGATGGTCGGAGCGCCCCACTTCTTGTCGAGGACGACGTAGCGGCCCTTAGGACCGAGGGTCACCTTCACGGTGTTGGCGAGGGCGTCTACGCCACGCTCAAGCGCACGGCGTGCTTCCTCGTCGAATTTGAGGATCTTTGCCATAGGTGCAGATCCCCCTACTTGGTGACGACTGCGAGGATGTCGCGGGCGTTGAGGAGCAGCAGCTCCTTGCCGTCGTACTTCACCTCGGTACCGCCGTACTTGCTGAAGATCACGACGTCACCCTCTGATACATCGAGAGGAACCCGCTTGCCGTTGTCGTCGATGCGGCCAGGACCGGTGGCGAGCACCTTGCCCTCCTGCGGCTTCTCCTTGGCGGTGTCGGGAATGACCAGGCCCGAGGCCGTGGTCTGCTCTGCTTCGAGCGGCTGAACGAGGATGCGATCCTCGAGCGGCTTGATCGTGACTGCCACGTCAAACCCCTTTCACAGGTGATATGTCCGGATGTGTGTACTGGTCGAGACGTCGTCGCGGGTGCCATCCCGACCGCCAGCGCTGGGCTGGCACACTCATGGAGAGAGTGCTAACCAGACATTAGCACTCGATGTATGCGAGTGCCAGCGGGGTCCCGCCTCTGTAGCACGGGCTCGCCTAGCTGATCTCAACCTTCCCACGCGGCGTGATTCCGCGGTGTTGGGCGCACTCCGCGGTAGCTGTCGGCACTTCGCGCAAGGTAGGTCTAACGCGACGTGCAGGCAAGTAACGCGAAGTGAATGTGGGGCGCCGAAGTGAAGTGGGTGAGGAGGGTGTGGGTCGCGTTTCTTAGCCAGGTCAGACCCGGTCCACTCTTGCGGCGATGGCCCCGCTGGGCGTCCGCGAGATCACCATTGTCGCGCTATTGGGTCCTGCCAATCGCAGACGCCTTCGTAGCTTTGCCGGATCCATATCGATGCCACGTTTCTTGATTTCCAGAACACCGATCTGCGCCTCGCGGACCCAGTTGCGTAGAGCTTTGAGATGAAACGGCAACCGTTGCTGCACCTCAAAAGCCGCCGCGAAGGGGGTGCTGCAGAGTTGGTCACTCGTCAGGTAGGCGACCTGCGGGTCGAGCAACCCGGCACCGAGCTGAGCGCCCAGGTCGGCAAGGCCGCCAGCACGGATGACCGCGCCGGCGGGTTCGTAGAGATAGCGCCCCAGGTCGCGTACGGGCAGAGGCGGCGCAGCCGTTACGGTCAGGCGCGCGTCCGGCATGATCAGTGCAGAGCGCCGTCCCGGATTCGCACCAGTCCCCGCCCACAGCGTGACCTCGACCGTCTCGCCGCGATGAGTAATCCACTCCGCCTCCATCGCCGCGGGGATGAGCGAATGCGGTAGTGCCGGGCCGAGCTTGACACCTGCGGCTCGCCGGCCGTCGAGGAGATTCATCACCGTGGACCAGGGAGGTGTGAAGTCCTCCACTCGCCACACCCGCCCCCGATCGTCGCGCCGGGCTGGGTCGCAGAACACCCCCACGCCGGACGTCATGAGCTGCTCGACCACGTCGCTCGCGTCAGCGCAGATCACCTCCGCGCGGCCGGCAAGGTTGGCCTGCGCTACCGTCGCCGTCACGGGATCGACATCGACGGCCACGACTTCCAGACCCGCTCGAGCGAACGCCATGGAGTCGGAGCCGATCCCGCAGCCGAAGTCGATCACCCGGCGAACGCCGGCCTCGGCGAACCGGCCGGCGTGGTGGTCGGCGACCTCTGGTCGTGTCGCCTGCTCCAGACCGGCTCTGGTGAAGAACATCACAGCGGCAGCCTCCCCGAACTTGGCTCTTGCCTGACGGCGCAGCGTGGCCTGGGTGAGCGCTGTCGCAGCGAGCTCAGGACCGTACTGCGTGCGCATCCGAGTGGCTGCTGCTAGCGACTCGGGATCCTCCTCCAACATCGCCGCATTGAGCGCCTCACTGGTCAGGCCGAACGGAAGCATGTTTCCTGACTCACACCAAGATCGTGCTGACCGGCAGCGACGAGTTCGCTCCGATGTCGAGGGCGGACGGCTTGCCACCACCAGCGACGATCTCGGATCCCAGCACGGCGATCATGGCACCGTTGTCGGTGCACAGGTTAGGCCGTGGCGTACGCAGCGAGATCCCGTGTTCGGCCGCGCGTTCAGCGAGCAGCGCTCGGAGTCGCTGATTGGCAGCCACGCCGCCGCCAATCAGCAGGTCGGTCGCTCCCGTCGCTATACATGCATCCATGGCCTTAGCACTGAGCACATCGCACACCGCCTCCTGGAAGCTCGCGGCCACGTCGGCCACTGGAACGTCCAGGCCATCCCGCCGCCGGGCCTCCACCCAGCGCGCCACAGCCGTCTTCAGCCCGGAGAACGAGAAGTCAAACCGGTGCCGCTCCAGATCTTTGCGCGCGGTCAGTCCCCGCGGAAAGCGGATATAGCTGGGATCACCGGTCGCCGCCTTGTCGATGTAGGGACCGCCGGGGTACGGCAGGCCTAGCACCCGCGCCACCTTGTCGTACGCCTCGCCCGCCGCGTCGTCAATGGTCGAGCCGAGCTCAACAATGCTGTCGGCGATGCTCTCCACCTGAAGCAATGACGTGTGGCCGCCTGACACCAGGAGCGCGATGCAGCGCTCCGGCAACGGCCCGTGCTCTACCAGATCTACAGCGACATGCCCCACCAGATGGTTGACCCCGTACAACGGCTTGTTCAGCGCGTATGCGAGCGCCTTGGCGCTGGCCAGACCGACGACCAGCGCACCCATCAGGCCGGGGCCGACGGTCACCGCAACGCCATCAATCTCGGACAGGTCGATATCCGCCGTGGCGCAGGCGCGCCGCAGCGTCGGCACCATGGCCTCCAGATGTGCACGGCTCGCCACTTCCGGTACGACACCACCGAACCTGATATGCAGTTCGACGCTGGAGGCCACCTCGTTGGCCAGGAGTTCCTGCCCGCGCACGATGCCTACGCCGGTCTCGTCGCAGGAGGACTCAATGCCGACCACAAGGGGGCCGCCCGTGGGCAGGCTCGGCGAACTGCTCACACTTCCTCCGTCATACTCGCGATGCGATCCGGCCAGGTCTGGAGGTCATAGAGCTTCAAGATCAACGCATGTTGACCCGGCCCGTAGTAGTCCTTCCGGGCGCTGAGCTGCTCGAAGCCCAGCTGCTGGTAGAGGGCAATCGCAGGCTCGTTGTCGTACGCGACATCCAAGATCACCTCACGTATCGCGAGCCCTCGCACGACGTGCAGACCGGCACGCACCAGGTCAGCTCCTATCCCGCGACGCCGGCTGCGCGGCTCCACCACAATCCGGTGCAGGTCGGCCAGTTCACCAATGGTCTTGATCGAAATGACGCCGACCGGATGTTGTGCTCGGGCGATCAAAATCGTCCGATGCTCGCCGAGCAGTTCGCCGCGCCAGCTGCGCTCGCTCCACTGTTCTGCGGCCGGGAAACCGGCGCGTTCCAGCAGCATGATCGCGGGGAGATCATCGAGATGAGCCGGCAGGATGCTGATCGCGGGGTTGCGGGAGGCGTGGATCATCTCCGTGCTCCCTGGTAATGCAGCACCGACTTGGGCCGGGTCAGCTCGGTCGCATCGGGATGACGCAGATAGAGCGGCTCGTGGCCGGCGTCGGGCAGCGTTGCACCTTGGGTAGCAAGCACCCCTGGATTCATCGATCGTGGACCTGCCACCGCTTGCAGTTGATCTGGGTAGAGATCAGCGCCGGGTCCGATAGTGGGCAGCCGCGGTACGTCGCTGGGCCGCGAGACTGTTGGCTCCCCGAGCCGCACGCCGGCGGCACTGTAATGCGCCCAGTACACCTCGCGTCGCCTAGCATCGGTGGCGACCACGAACTCTCCGGCGTTTGCTCCAGTGAATTGCGCGGCCAGCACGTCGAGGCTGCAGACGCCACGCAGCTCCAGGCCCAGCACGTAACTGAGCACCTGCGCAGTGGCCACACCGACCCGCAAGCCAGTGAACGGCCCAGGTCCAATACCGACGATCAGCCGGCCAATTTCGGCAGCCCGTACGCCAGCGACATCGAGACACTCTGAGATCAGCGGCATCAGCTGCTCGGCATGAGCCATGTGGTCAGCGACCGTCGCGGTCGCGAGCACACGCTCTCCCTGAGCCAGGCCAACATTGACCACTGTCGAGGTGTCGAGCGCGAGCACTAACGCCGCTTCAGTCATGATCATCACTACGCAACACGCTGAGGTCCGCTCCGCGCCACCTGTCGCCGACAGTACGGATCGTCACGAGGCGCTCGCTATCATCACCAGTTGCCGAGTGGTCCGCTGGTGAGGTCCAGATATCGATCTCCAACCGATCTTCGGCAAGGCCCTCGGCGATCCCCTGCCCCCATTCCACGACGGTGATCGACTCGGCCACGGCGGCGTCCAAATCAAGATCATCAAGCTCGGATGCGGTTGACAGCCGGTAGGCATCCACATGCATCAGCGTGGGTCGGCCGATGGTGGAGGGGTGGATGCGGGACAAGACAAACGTCGGGGAGATGATCGGGCCCTCTGAGCCAAGCCCCTTCCCGATTCCCTGTGTCAACGTGGTTTTGCCGGCACCAAGATCACCAGCCGCGAGGATCACGTCGCCTGGTTCCAGCAGCTGCGCCAGCCGATCTCCCAACCGCATCATGGCGTCGCTGGTCGGAACCTTGATCATCAGGGTCTGTACGGGGGGGTCAGGGGGGGTCGTCTCTCCCTCGGGTCGAATACCCAGCAGCTTGGTCAAGATCACGCCATGCGGTACCGCACGGTCGACGACAAACCCACGGCGCTGCCAGAAGGCAATGAACGCCGGGAACTCCTCACGAGCGAAGAGTTCGACGCGCTCAAAGCCACGTATGGCCGCGAGTTCCTCGGCCGCGGCCACCATCGCCGAAGCGACGCCATGGCGTTGCAGGTCAGGATGAACCGAGACACGCGTGAACGTCGCAACGCCCTCGGCTCCGGGCAGCAGCACGATGACGCCAGCCGGGCGGCCACCGACCCGGGCAAAGACTCCACTGCCTCGGAGCAGGCTGGCTGCCAAGGTCTCCGCGGTCTCATCGATAGCAGCCGAGGGCGGATCGACGTACGGCCGTGCAGCAAAGGCGCTGTGGATGACCTCGACCATCGCGGCCGCGTCCTGCGGCGACGCGATCGAAACCACAAGATCAGAAACCGAGACGCTCACTAGCAGAGAGCCTAGCCAACCGAGGCATCCGCCACTTGGGGCTGACGGTCAGGCCCCGCAGTTTGAGACAGCTGGCCCGGCTATGCCTCTCTTGGCCGGCGAGCATCACGGATCAAGGGGATGGGCGAACCCAGCACGGTTTGGAGCCAACATCCTCACCGAACGCGACGAGATCGGCTACCACCGGCCGCGGTCGAGGCTGGTGACCGACGACGGCCTGAGCGTCCTGGTACACGCCCTCCGCTGTCGCCGCGCTGTCCCCGGGCTGAGTGGCTGCGCCGAGCAGGCGGCGGGGCGATCACTCGCTGGTAATCGGCGTTGCTGATGGCATCGCCGCGAGCCGGTCGGGCGCCTGTCGCCGCGGCGAGCGCGCTGTCACCTGGGATCGCGGCCAGCATCACGGGGCGTACGCCCGCCTGCGTGGTCAGACGGCCAAGCTCGCGACGCTGGTGCGGCAGTGCAAAGGCGACGACGGCGCCCGCTCCCCCGGCCCGGGCAGTACGCCCCGCGCGGTGCAGATACTCCTTCGGCCCGCTCGGCGGGTCAGCGTGGAGCACCAGACCCACCTCGTCGACGTGGATGCCGCGCGCCGCGACGTCGGTAGCCACCAGCACCGGGAGCGAACCATGCTTGAAAGCCGACATGATCCTGGTCCGCGTGCCCTGGGCGAGGCCGCCGTGCAGAGCACCGGCCAGCACCCCGCTGCGACGCAGCTGCTCGGCCACCCGGTCGGCCCCTCGCTTGGTACGGACGAAGATCAACGTTCGGCCAGGCCGACTGGCGATCTCTGCGGTCACGACGGCTTTGTGCTGCGGCGCGATGCTGACAAGGTGATGGCTCATCAGGGGCACACTGGCCTGGCCGGTGTCGACCTGGTGCGTGACGGGCTCGTGCAGGTAGTTGCGGACAAGGCGGTCGATGGCGTTGTCCAACGTGGCAGAGAACAGCAGTCGCTGCCCGCGGTCGGGCACGGTGTCCAGTATCTGACTGACTGCGGGCAGGAAGCCCAGGTCGGCCATGTGATCCGCCTCGTCGAGCACTGTGATCTCGATGCGACTCAAGTCGGCGACCCCCTGGTCCATCAGATCGATCAGCCGCCCGGGTGTCGCGACCACGATGTCGACACCACGGGAGAACGCCGCGATCTGCGGCGCGTACGGCATGCCCCCGGCGACCAGTACCAGCGACAACCCCGCGATCCGTGCCAAGGGCGCGAGGACGTCGGCGACCTGCATCGCCAGCTCCCGTGTCGGCACCAGAACCAGAGCGCGCGGTTGCACCCTCGCCGGGCCGGAGGACCCGCCCAGTCTGCTGATCATGGGCAGTCCGAAGGCCAGGGTCTTGCCCGAGCCGGTACGACCACGGCCCAGCACGTCACTGCCTGCGAGCGCGTCTGGGATGGTCGCGGCCTGGATCGGGAACGGTTCGCCGATGCCACTCGCGCTGAGCGCGGCGACCAGGTTCGCGGGGACGCCCAGGTCGGCAAAACCGCCTGAAGCCGCGATCAGGGTCGGGACGTGTAGGGGAGCCGGCAACGCCGGCTTCCGCGACGACTGGCCATCGGGATGGCGGGGTGCACGCCCAGGGGCGGTGCGCTCGGCGGCTGACCAGCGGTTCTTGGGCGCGCGGTCTCCCTTGACGGGTTTGGCTGGCATGACATCTCAGTTCTTACCCGCCTGGGGCGGGCGATTGTCTAGGCACGTCGAACGCCAGACCTGATCAGTCATGGGGGAAAGACGAACCTCGCTGCGCCCCACGTTCTCGCGCGGCGCTGGTGGCCCGGATGCGGACAGCAACCGGAGAAGGTTGAAGACTAGCAGGCGGCAGTGATCAGGCACGAATCTTCGTGGCCAATGCTCACCTGAGCCCGACCATCACCGTGCCGACTTGCCAGATTCCAGTTGTGCTATAGGTCAACTTGAATCTGACAGCTCGGCGCGTACCCGGGCAAGCATCCGGTCCAGGGCCTCATTGAAGACCTCGTGCTTCTCGATCAAGCCCAAGTGCCCACAATTCTCGACGCGGATTGCCTCCGCCTTTGGGAGCAACTCGATGATCCGAGCCGTGTGGTCGACCGGAGTGATCATGTCGTTCTCGCAGCCGATCACGAGCGTCGGCACCGTGTTCAGAATCTCAAGCGCCCGAAACTCGTCCACGTCGCTGAACGCGGGATAGTAATCAGCCACAACCTCCAATGGGATCTCCCCGAGCATCTCGGAGGCAAAGTCCACGTACCTTGGCGGCACGTCTGATCCGAAGGCCATCCGGCGGGTTACCACATAGCCAAGATCGCTTCCGGCGCGGCGTCCGTGCGAAACGAGCTCAGGTATCCGGTTCAGGCCTGCCATCAACGGCTCAGCGATTCGGTGAAACGTTCGCCCGGGTATACCCCGGATGGGTGAGTGTTCCGCCATCTCCCCAGCGGATGTAGAGAACAAGGCAACGCCGCGGATCCGACTGCCGAAGAGTTCAGGACGAGACTGGGCCAGTCGCATGATCGTCATCCCGCCCATCGAGTGCCCGATGACGATCACTGGTCCGCTTCCCACGACCTCCTCGAGCACCTGATACAAGTCGTCGGCGAGCTGGGGGATACGGCAGAGCTCGGCTTCAGAGCGGCTTGACCGGCCGTGGGAGCGCTGGTCGTAGAAGACCTGAGGCAGCTGGCCGCGGAAGTGCAGGCGCTGAAAGTGCCAGCAGTCGAGGTTCAGCGCATAGCCATGCACGAACAGCAGCGTGAGATCATCGTCGACACCCTCATCCACCTCGGTGTGGAGCACGACGCCGTCGGGGGTGGTGACGTCGGGCCCATCGGAGCGCAGCGAGAAGAACTCCTGCAAGTCTGCCTCGGAGCTGCGGGTGATCCGCTTTGCGACGATCCTGCGTTCAAGCTCGATCCCTAATGCGATCCCGCCGGCCGCCAGCGTTGCGACACTCGCAACAAGCCCGAATCCCGCAGCCAGCCCGTTGCGCCGCGGCGCCATCAGATGTTCTCCGGAGTGGCGTGGAGATAGCGTCGCGGCACCCGCGCTCCAATTCGCGTCACGATCTCGTAGCCGATGGTGTCGCACCAGGCCGCCCACTCGCCAGCAGTTGGCTCGCCGCGATCACCAGGACCGAACAGGATGACGTCCTCGCCCGGCTCGACGACGTGTCCCGCACCCAGCTCAACGACGAACTGATCCATGCAGATCCTGCCGCGGACCGGGACCCGGCCCCCCGACCAGCCCACCCAGGCGCGGTTGCTGGCGTGACGCGGTATCCCGTCGCCGTAGCCGAGAGGCACCAGTCCGACGGTGGTGGTGGCCGCAGCGGTCCAGGTCCATCCGTAGGAGACACCGGCGCCTGCCTGAATCTGCTTCACATTGACCAGTTGGGAGCGCAGCCGCATAACGGGTCGCAAGGCGACCCCGGCGAGCGCCGCGATACCTGGAGCCGGGTCGATCCCGTACGCGGCAATCCCGATCCGCACCAGATCCAACCGCGACTCCGGTACCACGAGCGCCCCAGCCGAGTTGGCCAGATGCCGGAAGGTGGGTTCGAGCCCGGCGGCCCTTGCTTGCTCGTACCCGCGCCGATACGCCTCGAGTTGTACAGGAATCGACGGATGGCCAGGTTCGTCGGCTGCGGCAAGGTGCGACCAGATGCCTACCACCTCGAGCGCCCCGGCGTGCTCGGCCTCGGCCGCCACCTCGCAAACGTGCTGCCAGTCATAGCTGGGTGCACCGTTGCGAGAGAGTCCAGTGTCGATCTTGAGGTGCACCCTGGCGCGTCGTTCAGCGGTAGCAGCCGCAGCCGCCAGCCGGCCAATCTGCTCAATCGATTGGGCCGACACGTCGACATCGGCCGCGACCAGCGGAGCCAGGTCCTCCTCCAGGCCATAGAGCCAGGCCAAGACCGGGCCGACATCACCGGCTTCGCGGAGCATCAATGCCTCCGCGGGTGTGGCGACCCCGAGCCAGGCGGCGCCGGCGACTCTCGCCTCACGAGCACACTCCAACATTCCGTGCCCGTAACCGTCTGCCTTCACCACAACCATCGCCGGGACACCCGCGCAGGACTGAAGGGTGGCCACGTTGGTACGGAACGCAGCCAGATCGATCTCCGCGCAGGCGGTGGCCGGGTCGATGCCAGCGACTGCGGTGGGTAACCGCAGCTGGCTGGTCATCGGGCCCTCGCCCGCTGCTCGAGGCGTCCCAGCGTCTGGCCAATGGCGCGTGCCAGCTCCTGCGGAGCTAGTACGCCAGGATGTTCAGCTGCAGCCACTGCCTGAACCGATGCCCCGAGCTGACCGGCTCGCTGCGCATCGACGCCGGCCGCCAGCAAGGCGGCGCAGACACCACCGAGCACGTCGCCCGAGCCTGCCTGTGCCGTCCAGGCTGGGCCTGGCACAGCGACGAGCACCGGCCCCCCATTGGGAGCAGCGATGAGCTGCGTCGCACCCTTCAGGAGCACCGTGGCACCCGTCTGCTCGGCGCCGGCGGCGACCGCTCGGACGGGATCTTCTTCGACCCAGCTGCGCTCACGCCCCAAAAGCCTGCCCAACTCACCCGGGTGGGGGGTCAGCAGCCAGCTGTCGGGAGCGGGTTTCGGCAGATATCTGAGCCCATCGGCGTCGACGACTGCGGGCAGCCCCTGCTCGGCCACCTGTGCGAGGACCTCGGCGCCGTCGGCACGGTCGCCCCACCCCGAGCCGAAGAGATGGGCCTGGACCTGCCCAGGAGAAAACACGACATTCGGCAGTTGCGCCGAGATGGTGGCGGCCGGTCGCTGAGCGCCGAGGAATCGGACGTAGCCCGCGCCAGCGTAAACCGCGCCGTAGACCGACATCACCGCAGCACCTGGGTACTGATCGGAGCCGGTGTCTACGCCGACCACCCCGCGTGCGTACTTGTCGCTACGCTCGGTCGGATAGGGCCATGCCGCTGCCAGGCCGTCCTCGTCCAGGCCCACCAGGTCGGCTGTCTCGTCATGATCAGTGCCGAGTCCGATGTCGACCACCGTGATCGCACCGCAACGGCTCAGCGCCGGTTGCAGCAGATGGCAGGGTTTCCGCTCGCCGAACGTGACGGTCCGGGTCGCTCGTACCGCCGCTCCGGGAGCGGCGCCGGTGTCCGCGGCAACCCCGGAGGGGAGGTCGACGGCGATGGTCGGGATGCCTCGGGCATCCACGGATTGCACAAGGCGGGCAACGGGGTCCGGCAGTCCTGGACGGCCGCCGATGCCAAGGATCCCGTCTATGACCAAGTCGTATACCACGGTCGGATCATGATCATCGAGCTCGACCAGCCGGCCACCTGCCGCGATCAACGCCGCAAGGCCGGCCGGATGTGGGGTGCCCAGGCAGCGGAGTGCGGTGACGCGTACGCCCCGGCGGGCCAGCCGTACGCCGGCGAACAGCGCGTCGCCTCCATTGTTGCCCGCACCAACCATGATCATCACGTGGCGCCCATATCGGCCGCCACACTGCGACTGCAGCAGGTCGGATGCATTAGCGGCCACGGCGGCCGCGGCCCGCTGCATCAGTGCGTCCACGCCCTCGACGGCGATGGCCCGCTCCTCGATCCGACGGATCTTGTCGACCCGGTAGGCGCGCATGATCACGCTTCGCAGATTACGACGGCAGAGGCGATGCCGGCGTCATGAGACATGCTGAGGTGAATCGTTCCGATGCCGAGCTCGGCCGCGCGGGCGGCGACCGTACCCACGATCTTGAACGAGGGCCTGCCGTCGTCATCGGTGAGCACCTCAGCGTCTAGCCAGGACAAGCCGTCGGGCGCGCCCAACGCCTTCGCCAATGCCTCCTTCGCGGCGAACCGGGCAGCCTTTGACGCCATCGGACGCTCAGCTTCCGCGGTGGTGAAGATTCGCCGGACGAGACCCGGCCGACGCTCGATCGACGCGGCGAACCGATCGACGTCACAGACATCGATACCGACTCCGACGATCATGCGCTTTACTGAGACGCTGCTCGCGCATCGCGCGTAGAGTCCGCCGCCGTCGTCGTCGCTCGCACCGGATCGCGCAGCGCCAGACTTCCGAGAAGTGAGCCGACACGCTTCCCGTCGGCGAGTGAGGACAAAGTGGCCGGTCTCCCGGCGCGATCCGCAGCGAGCGCCAGCGAGCAATCAAACAGAGGAAAGAACGCCTCGGCTCGCTCCTCATCCATGGCTCGCTCCGCTCGCTGAGGCTGGCGCTCTATAGCTGCTGCCTTCTTCGCTCCTCGCAGAAGAAAAGGCGTGCCTACTCGTTCGCTCGTCCGGGACAGCAGCACGCCAGCCTGGCTCCATACGGCGGCGCGCGATTCCCGCCGCTCGCAGCTTGATTGACAACAGGCGGCTCATTGCTGCTCTACTCGACCGTGACAGACTTGGCCAGGTTGCGTGGCTGATCAACATCGTGGCCTTTCTTGGTGGCAAGTTCGCAGGCGAACATCTGCAGCGGCACGGTGGCCACCAAGGGCTGCAGCAACGTCGACACCTTCGGCAACCTGATCATGACATCGGCATACCGGCTGACCTCGTCGTCGTCCTCCTCGGCCAAAACGATGGTCCTGGCACCGCGGGCACGTACCTCCTGCAGGTTGGAGATCACCTTGTCGTGCAGCAAGTCCCGGCCGCGCGGGGGTACCACGACGAATACCGGCAACTGCTCTTCGATCAGAGCGATCGGACCATGCTTCAGTTCACCGGCCGCGAAGCCTTCGGCGTGGATGTAGGCCAACTCCTTCAGCTTCAAAGCGCCTTCGAGTGCGACCGGATATCCAACATGCCGGCCGATGAAGAGGACTGACCGCTTGTCGGCGAACTCGGCCGCGAGATCCATCACCGGCTGGATCTCGTCAAGCACTTTGGAAATGGCATCAGGCATTGCGGCGAGTTCCCGCATGGTTTCGCTGATTTCCTCGCCGTACTTTGCGTCTCGCACTTGTGCCAGATAGAGGCCGAGCAGGTAACAGGCAACCAGCTGGGTCAGGAAACCCTTGGTGGACGCCACACCAATCTCCGGCCCGGCGTGGGTGTAGATCACTGCATCAGACTCGCGTGGGATGGTGGAGCCATTGGTGTTACAGATTGCGAGCACCCGGGACTGCTGCTCGCGGGCATGCCGGATGGCCATCAAGGTGTCGGCGGTTTCACCGGACTGGCTGATCGCGACGACGAGGGTGGTCGGCCCGACGATCGGGTCACGGTAGCGGAACTCACTCGCGAGCTCGACCTCACAAGGGATGCGGGTCCAGTGCTCGATCGCATACTTCGCCACGAGTCCGGCGTAGAAGGCAGTGCCGCAGGCGACCACGATGATCTTGTCCATAAGCCGAAGCTCCTCCTCGGAAATCCGGATCTCGTCCAAGGTGAGCTGAGCGTTCGCGTCATGTCGGCCTAGCAGCGTGTCGGCCACCGCTCGGGGTTGCTCGTAGATCTCCTTCCGCATGAACCAGTCGTAGCCGCCCTTCTCCGCCGCGGAGAGGTCCCAGTCAACGTGATAGGGCTTTACTACGGCGGGCTCGCCGTCGAAGGTGATGACCTCGACCCTGTCAGGGGTGATGGTGACCAACTGGTCCTGGCCGAGCTCGATGGCCTCGCGGGTGTGCTCGATGAACGCGGCGACATCGGATGCGACGAAGTTTTCGCCATCCCCCACGCCAACGACCAGTGGGGAGTTGCGGCGCGCCGCGACCACGGTGTCCGGTACTTGGTTGTCGAGCGCTACCAGGGTGAATGCGCCACGGAGCCGACAGCACACCACTCGCATGGCCTCGGCGAGGGGCAGTCCCGCCGAGACCTGCTGGCCGAGGAGCTGCGCAACGATCTCTGTGTCGGTCTCGGAAACGCAGATGATGCCGGCCCGTTCCAGCTCCTCCCGCAGCGTCAGATAGTTCTCGATGATGCCGTTGTGGACCAGCGCAATGCGGCCATCGGACGATGTGTGCGGATGGGCATTGACGTCCGTGGGGCCGCCGTGGGTGGCCCACCGGGTGTGCCCGATGCCGAGGCTGCTTTGGGGCAATTGTTCTTCCGCCAGCAGCTTCTCCAGATTGCAGAGCTTGCCAGCCTTCTTCGCGACGTACAGTGTCTCGTCGGCCACGACGGCAACGCCCGCGGAGTCATAGCCTCGGTACTCAAGACGTCGCAGACCCTCGACCACGACGTCCAGCGCGACCTTCTCACCGACGTACCCAACGATTCCACACATAGGCGGAACTGTAACCTTTCCGGCGCACCGGGGCTGGCGTCTGCGCGATCCTCGGTCACCGTGTAAGCCGATTCTTGATCCGACACTAGATTCTGCGTATGCCGCACGACGCTCAGCTTCTTGGTCCGTACGTGGAACGGAGTCGGGCTGACTGGGCCGAGCTTGCCGAACACATGCCAACGCCGCTCGACGAGACGACGCTGGAAAAGGTTCGCGGGCTGGACGACCCCACCAGCATGCTGGACGTACGGGAGGTTTACCTGCCTCTCACTCGGCTGCTCAGCCGCTATTTTCTGCACACCAGCGAACTGCACCAGTCGACGAACGAGTTCCTCCGACTGTCGGTAGACCGTACACCGTTCGTGATTGGGATCGCAGGGTCGGTTGCAGTCGGAAAGTCGACCACGGCACGACTGCTCCGCGAGCTGCTGGCCGTCTGGCCGGAACATCCGCGGGTCAGTCTGGTGACCACCGACGGCTTTCTGCTGCCCAACGCTGAGCTCGAGCGGCGAGGGTTGCTCCAGCGCAAAGGCTTCCCCGAGTCCTACGATCGGCGCGCGCTGCTGCGTTTCGTGATCGATGTCAAGTCGGGCCAAGATGAGGTGTTCGCCCCGGTCTACAGCCATCTTGTCTACGACATCGTCCCGGATGCCAAGGTGAGGGTGCAGCGGCCCGACATCTTGATCTTGGAAGGCTTGAACGTGCTGCAGCCGGCGCGGCCGCGACCCGATGGCACCACGGGGCTTGCGGTCAGTGACTTCTTCGACTTCTCGGTCTATGTCGATGCGGACGCCGCAGACGTCCGTGCCTGGTATGTGAGTCGCTTTCTCTCACTTCGCGATACAGCATTCCGCGACCCGCGATCGTATTTCACCCGCTACGCCGACCTGACCACGAGCCAGGCTGTCCGACAGGCGCGCTACCTCTGGGACACGATCAACGGGCCCAACCTCGCGGCCAACATCCTGCCCACCAGGGGCCGCGCAACCGCGATCCTCCGCAAGGACCGTGATCATTCGGTGCAATGGGTAAGGATCCGCAAGGTCTGATCGCTGCGGAAATCACTGTCTGCACCCGGCACGTCTCTCGCGCAACACCTCAGCCGGGGAATCCGGCACCCGTACGTTTCCCACCACACGGATGCAAACGAGCAGTTCTCGAACTCACAAGACGTACGTTTCCCACCAACCAGCGCAAACGATCGCACCGAACCTGGGAGCGCCGCCTGGGGTGCCTGGGGGTCCCGAGGGTAGCGTCGGCACATGACCACCCAGTACGTCGCGGAGTCGGAAAAGGTACGGATTGGAGCAGGGACAGCCCTCAAGTTCGGTTTCTTTGCAGCTTTCGGGGTCTTCTTGTTCTACCTGATCCTGTCCGTCGTCTTGGGCATCGTGGCATTCGTTCTGGCCACATCCGGCGGGTTCGACATCACCAGTCTGCTGCCCGGCTGGGCGAGGTCCCTTTTTTTGTGAGCTGCTCGCGCATCGCGCTGTGCATCCGCAATTCCCGACGCTCGCAGCTCGGGTGCCTACGCTCGCAGCTCGGCGCTCAGAGCGCCAACGAGGTCTTGACCACGTCTGCGAGGCGATGCGCGACTCCGTTAGCCGCCTCATAACTCTCCGCCTCCACCATGACGCGTACTAGCGACTCGGTGCCGGACGGCCGCAACAAGACCCGGCCGGAATCTCCTAGCTCGGCCTCGGCCTCGACCAACGCAGCCGAGAGTTGAGGATCGGTCGCCGCACGGCTCTTATCGACACCCGGAACATTGATCAACACTTGCGGCAACCTTGTCATCACCGAAGCCAGTTGTGCCAGGGACTGACCCGACGTTGCCATCCGGTTCATCACCTGGAGCGCGGTAAGTACACCGTCGCCGGTCTTGGCATGCTCCAACATCACAACGTGTCCGGATTGCTCCCCGCCCAGCATGAACCCGCCAGCCTTCATGGCCTCGAGGACGTAGCGGTCCCCCACTTTGGTTTGCTGGACCGTTATCCCGGCGCCTCGCATGGCGTTGACGAACCCCAGGTTGCTCATCACGGTGGCCACGACTGCGTCGTTCTTGAGTCGGCCCTCTTCGCGAAGGGCTAGAGCCAAGATCGCCAGGATCTGGTCGCCATCGACGATCCTGCCGAATGTGTCGACTGCCAGGCAGCGATCGGCGTCTCCATCAAGTGCGATCCCAATATCTGCCCGCTGTTCCAGCACGGTGGATCGCAGCGAGTCCATGTGGGTAGACCCGCAATTCTCGTTGATGTTGATCCCGTCCGGCTCCGCATGGATCCGGTGCACCTCAGCACCTTGGGCCTCGAATGCCGCAGGCGCCGCCTGATAAGCAGCCCCGTTCGCACAGTCGACGACGACTTTGATGCCCTCCAGGCTCACCGGTCTCCCCAGGCTGTTGACCAGGTGCGCCACATAAGTTTCGACGAGTGACTCTTGGACTGTCACGCGGCCGACGCCCGCGCCAGTCGGCCGGGGCCACGCCTCGCCCAGCCGGGACTCGATCGCATCCTCGAGCGCATCGTCCAGCTTGTTGCCGCCGCGCGCAAAGAACTTGATGCCGTTGTCGGGCATCGGGTTGTGGCTGGCCGACAGCATGACACCGAGGTCCGCGTTGCACGCCTCTGTGAGGAACGAGACCCCGGGAGTTGGCAGAACACCGAGCCGCGCGACGTTCACCCCGGCACTGGCCAGGCCAGCGACAACGGCGGCCTCCAAGAACTCACCAGAGGCGCGAGGGTCCCGTCCCACCACCGCGAAGGGTGGGTGTCCATGGAACTCGCCAGTCTCGCTGAGTATGTGGGCGGCTGCGACGGAAAGGCTCAGCGCTAATTCCGCGGTAAGGGCCTCGTTGGCCTTTCCGCGTACGCCGTCGGTTCCGAAGAGTCGGCCCACTGATCTCTTTTCCGCGACTACCTCTTGCTGTACTGGGGGGCTTTCCGGGCCTTCTTCAGACCCGCCTTCTTGCGTTCCTTGATCCGCGCGTCCCGGGTCAGCAGGCCCGCCTTCTTGAGCGCGGCGCGGCTGGCTTCTGCGTCGACGGCGTTCAAAGCGCGGGCAACACCGAGCCGCAAGGCACCGGCCTGACCGGTCACGCCTCCGCCGTGGATGCGGGCAATGACGTCGTATGAGCCGGCTACCGCAGCCGCGGCGAAAGGCTCGGAAACCAACTGCTGGTGCACCTTATTGGGGAAATAGTCGTTCAGGGTGCGGCCATTGATCGTCCACTGGCCGCTGCCGGGGAGGATGCGAACTCGTGCCACAGCTTCCTTGCGACGTCCGGTCGCAGCGGCGGGGGCCACCACGGCGGGGCGGCCCGCCGGGCCGTGTGAAACCTGCGGCGTCGCTTCGGAACGGTAGGCGATCTCGCGGTCGTCCTCGACGAACGGGGTGCTGGCCTCGTCCTCGGTGACCGCTTCTGTGGCGGTATCAGTCACTGCAATTGATTCCTTGCTTCGGAGGTTTCGTGCGTTGTGCTCGATGCGAGGCTACTGGGCGATCTGCGTGATCTTGTACGCCTTCGGCTGCTGAGCGCTGTGCGGGTGCTCGGGGCCGGCGTACACCTTGAGCTTCCTGATCAACCTGCGGCTGAGCTTGTTCTTGGGGAGCATCCCCCAGACGGCGAGTTCGACGGCCTTGCGTGGGTCGCGGTCGAGCAGCTCGCCGTACGGGACAGACTTGAGGCTGCCGGGCCGGCCCGAGTGCCGGCGGGCGAGCTTGTCAGTGCGCTTGTGTCCGGTGAGAGCAATCTTGGACGCGTTCACGACAATCACGAAGTCTCCGCCATCGACATGAGGCGCGTAGGTCGGCTTGTGCTTGCCACGCAGCAGCGTCGCCGCGGTCACCGCAAGCCTGCCGAGCACAACATCATTGGCATCGATGACATGCCAGGACCTGGTGATGTCGCCAGGTTTCGGGCTGTAGGTGGACATGACCGGCTTCCGTTGTGACGCGAGCGAGCTCTTTTTGTGCAGATGAATCTTGCCGCATCCAGTACCCGATCCGGGCGCGCGACGATCACACGCGTTGGACGCAACAGCCGACCAGACTACCTGCGCTGGATACCACGGGTCAAAGTGGCAGGTACCCCGCAGCGGCTCAGTAACCGGCAGTGGAGGATAGGCCAGATCGACATCACCCCTTCGGGAAGGACGCGACATGTTGCGCGGATTCACCACGGTCAACTACTGGGCTGATGACATCGCGGCAGCTCGGGACTGGTACGCACGGATTCTTGAGATCGAGCCTTACTTTCAGCGCCCTGAGGAAGGACCGCCCGCATACGTCGAGTTCCGAGTCGGGCCCGACGAGGATGAGCTCGGTCTGATCGACCGCCAGTACGCTCCACCGGACATGTCACGTGGTCCGGGCGGCGCAATCATGCACTGGCAGGTCGACGATGTGCTGGCGGCCGTTGGCCGGCTGCTTGAACTTGGGGCCACTGAATACCAGCCGGTCACTGAACGTGAAGCTGGGTTTGTCACAGCCTCAGTTGTGGATCCCTTCGGCAACATCCTGGGACTCATGTATAGCCCGCATTTCTTGGAGAGGCATCGGTAATGCGTCCTCGGCTATCTATTGCACTCTGACAGCCGCCCGCCAGATTCGCAGCCTTCCTCGCTCACCAAGCGTGGATCGCCTTCCACGTACGTCCGCGGCGAGCTCCTGCTGTCGGCGAAGCGGGCTGCCCGCCATAGTGCACAGTGCCTAGGGTCGTGCATCTTCCGCACGTTGCGCGGCTTCCGCGGCCGCCTCGAGTCGCAAACGGTAGACCGCCCACTCTTGTGCGGTCTGATCAGGGACTTTCCCGTCATTGTCGCCTGCCGCGCCGTCTATGAGCTCGCGGATGATGTCGGCATGCCCGGCGTGCCGAGCGACTTCTACCGTTACATGCACCATGATCTGTTGCAGGGTGACCTGCTGCCGCTCAGGAGGCCACCACGGAACTCTGCCCAACGAGTCGAGTGCGAGTGCCTCGATGGTGGCGTCTGCGTGGACTGCCGCCCGCTGATACAGCGCGACGATGTCTTCTCGCGACTCCTGGGCCGTGGCCCACATGTCAGCGTTGGTCTCGGCACTTTCGTCAAACCACGGCAGCGGCACGTTCGATGGCCGGTCGAACACCTCCCCGAAGTAGCCCAGTTCGATGCTGGCCACATGCTTCACAAGCCCGAGCAGGTTTGTGCCGGTCTGGGTCATCGGCCATCTCGCGTCACGCTCGCTGACGCCGTCCAACTTCGCCACCAGCGCCTTGCGTTGATTGTCCAGATACCGGTGCATGATCCGCTTTGGGTCCATTCGGCGAACTTAGTGCTGTGCTGGCCGATTCTCCGCCGACCCCAGCCGTCGCCAGTGGCCCAAATCATATGGCCCCCGACTATTCAGCCCCATAGACCGCGCGTAGGTTGTGCGCATGACGGATACGCCCACGGTTGAGCCCCCCAAGGCTGATTCCCTGAGCATTCGCGACAACCGCACGGGCAGCGAGTATGAGATCGCGATCACCGACGGGACCATTCGCGCCGCCGATCTCAAACAGATTGCGGTCGAGGGCCAGTCTGGATTGGCAACCTACGACCCGGGATTCGTCAACACGGCCTCCTGTCGTAGCGCTATCACCTACATCGACGGTGAGCAGGGGATCCTCGAGTACCGCGGCTATCCGATTGAGCAACTGGCCGAGCACTCCACCTTTCTGGAGGTCGCGTACCTCTTGATACACGGCGAACTGCCGACCCAGACCCAGCTTGACGAATGGGTGCACAGCATCACGTATCACACGTTCATTCACGAGAACCTCAAGCAGTTCATCGAAGGCTTCCGCTACAACGCGCATCCGATGGGGATGCTGATGGCCACGGTCAGTGCGCTGTCGACGTTCTATCCGGAGGCAAGCAAGATCGGCGGTCCAGAGAATCGGATGCTGCAGATCACCCGGTTGATCGCCAAGATGCCAACGCTGGGAGCGTTCGCCTACCGCCATCAGCAGGGCAAGCCGTACGTCTACCCGGACAACAGGCTGTCCTATACAGCCAACTTCTTGGCCATGCTGTTCAAGATGAGTGAGCCGACCTACATCGCCGACGAGCGCTTGGTGCACGCACTGGAGGTGCTGTTCATCCTCCACGCCGATCATGAACAGAACTGCTCCACGAACGCGGTAAGGTCCGTTGGCTCGTCGCAGGTCGATCCCTACTCGGCCGTGGCCGCGGGTGTTGCGGCGCTCTACGGCCCACTCCACGGCGGCGCCAATGAGGCTGTGCTCGCCATGTTGAAGCGGATCGGCACGACCGACAACATCGGAGACTTCATTACTGGCGTGAAGGAGGGCAAGGAGAAGCTGATGGGCTTCGGCCACCGGGTATATAAGAACTATGACCCGCGCGCCAAGATCATCAAGAGGGCCTGCGACGACGTCTTCGAGGTGACCGGTGTCAACCCCCTGCTCAAGATCGCCCAGGAATTGGAGACGATCGCGTTGGAGGACGAGTACTTCGTCAAGCGCAAGCTGTACCCCAACGTCGACTTCTACTCAGGGTTGATCTATGAGGCGTTGCAGTTCCCTGCGGAGATGTTCACCGTCTTGTTCGCCATCGGCCGTACGCCGGGCTGGCTCGCCCAATGGTCGGAGCTGGTGCAGGACAAGGAACAGAAGATCGCTCGACCAAAACAGATCTACACCGGCATCCGAAGCAGGGACTTCGTCCCCATCAGCGAGCGTTGATCCCTCTGATCTGTGTCTATCAAGGGCGCGCCAGTAAGCGCCAGCTGCGTACGTGGTCCCAACGCATGTCGCGCCACCAGCTGCCCGCCCACGTGTTGTGAGCGAAGCGGTAGAGCATCACGGTATCGGCGGTGAAGGACGCTGGCGGGATGGCGCCCAAACCGTTCACGTAATCCTCAACTTCTTCCCGCAGATCGGCTCGGATCCGCAGCTCATGTGAGACCAGCGAAATGTGGGGCATCCAGCGGTCCGGCTCGTACAGGTCGGGAGGCAGACTGCCGCTCGGGCCGAGCAGTGGTCGGACGACCGAATCAACTGCGCCAGCAAGATCATTGAGCGGCCGGTTCGGCGCGCCGTCGAGAGCCGACACGTCGTAGGCGATCGCGGCATCCGCGAGCCGCCGGATACCAAGATTCTGCACTGGAAACCCCCGTCTGCGGCGCAGCACGAAGCCGATGAGCTGAATCAACTCGGCCAGCGGCACAACGACGGGCAGGCTGCCTGCCAACGTGATGTGCGGCGGGAATGCGCCCGCCGAGACCAACCCGTACTGCGCTCGCAGCTGGCTGGTGATCTGTGTCACGGCCGCGCACGTCTTGGGGTCCGGCCGAAGAAACACCCCAAAGCGAAACTGGTTATCCACCAGTGTTCGTCCTTCCCTGATTCCGCACGACACGGTTGGCCCGCAGCGTCGGTATCTGTGGCTCACCGTAACCAAGCCGGGACACCGCAGCAACGAAACTCGCCGGTGCTCCAGGGTGGCTGATCTCGCAGATGGTCCACGTGATAGTGAGGAATCAGGCCTCGACTGATCGACAAAGCACAAGGAAGTGATCATGGACTGGACTCTGGAGGTTGTCGTACTGCCGGTAAGCGACATCGACCGTTCCATCGCCATCTATCGAGATCAGGTCGGCTTCGCACTCGACCATGACACGATCACTCCGCAGATGCATGTGACTCAGCTGACGCCTGCGGGATCGGGCTGCTCCATCGTGTTCGGAGATGGACCTGGGATGGCCGCGATGGCACCTGGATCCATGAAGGGTCTCCAGCTGGTGGTCGCCGATGCGTACGCCGCACGTGAGGAGTTGCTCAGCCGCGGCGTCAAGGCGAGCGAGATCACCGCCTTCGACGAGCGCGATGGCGGCACGTTCTTCGGCTTCGCTGATCCCGACGGAAACACCTGGGCCGTGCAACAGATCAAGGCCCGCGCTGAGAGGCCGCTGATCCCGCCTGAATGGAGGAGCCGGTTCGGCGTAAGCGTGCATCGGTGAGCATCGAGGTCTGGCCCGCGACGGCCGGGCGGTTCGACGATGTTGCAACCATGCTCGGGCCAAAGAACCCTGATTCCTCGGTGTGCTGGTGCTTGAGCCACCGGCTTGACTCAAAGACCAACCAAGCGCTCGTCGGCCGGGCTCGGGGCGAGTACGTGAAGGCGCTCTGCGGCCGCCCCGTCGCGCCCGGCGTCCTTGCCTACGAAGACCTCGAGGTTGTCGGCTGGGCCGCCGTTGCGCCCCGGTCCGAGCTGCCCTTCGCTCGGTCTACCAAGATTCCCCATGTCGATCACCTGCCGGTCTGGTCGGTGTGGTGCATCCGTGTCCGCCCCGGCCACCGCCGCAAGGGCATCTCACACGCCCTGCTCGAGGGTGCGGTGGCGTACGCGCAGTCAGAGGGTGCGCCCGCGGTCGAGGGCTACCCCGTGGACAACAGGGGCAAGAAGGTCGACCGCACCATGGCCTATGTGGGCACGCGCAAGCTCTTCGAGGACGGCGGCTTCATCAAGGCCGCCGACACCAACGCGGTCTCTGGCGGGTTCCCGCGCGTCGTGATGCGGCTGGAGCTCGGCTGACCAACTTCCCTGGACTTAAATCCCGTCGAAGGTTCTCCGACGGTGCAGCCACCACTCGACGGCCAGGAGGTTGACCACCCAGCTCACCCAGCTGGTGACTCCGATCGCCTGGTTCAGGTCAGCCGGGTCGACCGCAGCACCGGTATAGATCCCCGGCACGAAGACGGCGAAGGCGATGAACCCCCAGACTCTGTTCGCAACGATAGAGAAAGCCAGTGCAACGCTGCGCAGCATCCATTGCCGATGGTCGGCATAGCGACGCTGCCGAATGGCTCGGAATCCGGCCAGCGTGGTAGTGAACCAGAACACTGCCAGCATCGTGTTCGCGACCCGCTGATTGGCACCGAACTGGCCCATCGGCGCGATGTTCATGACGCAGACCGATGCGGTGAGCGCAGCAGTGACGTAGACGCAGCCACTCCAGCGGTGAATGTCGGGACGGGACCGCCGAAGCCACGGCCACACCTGAAGGCAGGCTGCCAACAGGGCGACGGAACCGAGGAAGATGTGGGTGACCAGAAGTGGGTAGTAGCTGATATACGGCGGCATCGGCTGGATGCGGGCAGCTGCTGGGTCAAGGGTCAGGTAGGGCACCAGCGCATAGCCGATGAAGATCACCGTCAACAGTGCCAGCGGCACGATCCATGGCCGGCGGAGCAGCGGCGTCCGAGTCGCCGTGAGGCGATCATTGGCCTGGCGGGCGGTGCGGCTCAGCTCATCGGTGGACACGTCACCAAGCATGGTGATCATGGCCGGCTCGGCGCACTGATGCCTGCCGTTGACCTGCGGCTCGGGTTAACCCGAGCACCGGCTCCGGGCCTGCTCACCGCATCCGCTCGACCCGCGCCTCGTCCCAGATTGGCTGTGTCGACTCGAAGACGCTGCCGTCGCCGCCGAATATCAAGAACCTGTCGAAGCCGCGCGCGAACCACCGGTCATGGGTGACCGCGATCACCGTCCCCTCGAAGGCATCAAGGCCCTGCTCCAATGCCTCGGCGGACTCCAAGTCGAGATTGTCGGTCGGCTCGTCGAGGAGCAACAGTGTCGCACCACTCAGCTCGAGCAGCAGGATCTGCAAGCGTGCCTGCTGACCTCCCGACAGCGACTCGAATCTCTGTTCGGCTGCCTTGGCCAGCTCGTAGCGGTCGAGCTTGCGGGACGCCTCTTCGCGTCCCATGCCTGCTCGGTGATCATCACCGCGGTGCAGGATCTCGAGCAATGTGCGACCGAGCAGCTCGGGATGATGGTGGGTCTGAGCGAACCAGCCGGGTCGTACCCGGGCACCGAGCTTCGCCTTGCCGGTATGGGGAACCGGGGCGATGTCAAGATCACTGACGGGTTGGTGCTCACGATCAGGATCGGAGCCGCCGAGGGCCAGAAGACGGAGGAATTGCGACTTGCCAGAGCCATTCGAGCCCAACACCCCAACGCGATCGCCGAACCAGATCTCAGCATCAAAAGGCTTCATCAGGCCACTCAGCTCGAGATTGTCGATCATGACCGCGCGTTTACCCGTACGCCCGCCACTCAGCCGCATCGACACCTTCTGCTCCAGTGGCACCGCCTGAGGCGGCCCGGCCGCCTCGAACTTGGCCAGCCGGGTCTGAGCAGCCTGGTAGCGGGAGGCCATTCCGGAGTTGTATGCCGCCTTGTTCTTGTACATGAGCATCAGCTCCCGCAGCTTCTCGTGCTCCTCATCCCAACGCCGCCGCAGCTCCTCGAGACGGTCAAACCGGTCTCGACGTGCCGCCGCAAGCGTCACGAAACCGGATCCGTGAAGCCAGACCGAATTGCCGGCACTGCCCAGCTCCAGCACCGCGATGGTCTTCGCCGTTTGAGCCAACAGCTCGCGGTCGTGACTGACTACCAGCACCGATTTCTGGGTGCTTTGGAGCTGAGTCTCCAACCAGCGTTTGGCCGGAACATCCAAAAAGTTGTCCGGTTCGTCGAGGAGCAGCACCTCGTCCGGGCCACGCAGCAGGACCTCCAGGGCCATCCGTTTTTGTTCACCGCCGGACAGGGTGCTGATTTCGCGCCACTTGGCGTGGTCGTAGCTGATGCCAAGAGCCTCAGTGCAGCAGGCATCGAAGATCACTTCCGCCTCATAACCGCCCGCATCGGCGTAGTCGGCGAGGGACTGCGCGTAACGCAGCTGGGTCTGTTCGCTGTCGTCCTCCATCAACTGAAGCTCCAGGCGGTCGAGTTCGGCCACGGCCCCACGCAGTACCGGAGACGACAGTGAGAACAGCAGATCGCGTACGGACGAGGAGCCCCGGATGCTACCAATGAACTGGCGCATCACGCCCAAGCCGCCGCTCCTGGAGACCGAGCCGCTGCTCGGCATCAGATCACCAGCGATGATCTTCAGCAGCGTGGTCTTGCCCGCACCGTTGGGTCCAACCAGGGCGACTACGGAACCCTCACCAACGCGGAAAGACACATCGTCGAGTAGTACCCGCCCGTCGGGCAGGTGATAGCCAACCCCGGCAAGCTCGACGTGTCCCATGGTCGGCCATGCTAGGCGCGACCTGGTCAGGAAGCGATTGCATATTCCCTCGCTGCGGGACGCATCCGGAGCCCCGCAGAAAACTGGGTTAACTCAGGTTCCTGGCACTTCGCACAGGTTGCACCTTGTGTGAAGCGTCGGCAAGGTGGGTTAACCCAGGTTTCAAACAGGGCGCGCGGGGCACGGATCAGGCGGCCAGCAGCATGGCCAAAGCGGCTGTGTCGGCGTTGCCCTGGGGGTCGATGCCTACCTTGCTGATCAGCTGCGTCACCGTGCCGTCGACGTCGGCCTCCACCCAGGCAGCGCGATGGTCAAGTCCGAGGTACGGCAGGCCAGGCAGGAAGACACAGCCCGATGCCACTTTGTACTCGGGCACACTCGCGAGCGTGTTCGACGGCGGATGCAGCACGATCAACCCGGGCGGGTGATGCTCCGCGAAATGTCCGGGACGAAGAGGATGATCACCCAGCAGTTGCCCTTCGGCGACTACCAGGCCGACTGCCCCCGGGTGTGGCTGCTCCGGCACCTCCTCGCGTACCCGAAACACGGTGCTAGTCGGCAGCAAGCCCGGAACG
>DASUYM010000322.1:0-14328 GCA_036377435.1 Propionibacteriaceae bacterium | reverse complement strand
GTTGGTGATCTTGCACTCCACCTCGTGGCAGTCGGCGCCGACCCAGACAACTTCGCTGAAAACCCGCAGAACTACGACATTCCCGATTCGGTGATCGGCTTCCTCAACGGGGAACTCGGCGATCCTCCCGGCGGCTGGCCGGAGCCGTTCCGGACCAAGGCGTTGCAGGGGCGAACTGTTCCGGTCCGCGACGTCGAGCTCTCTGTCGAAGATTCAGCTGATCTTGATGACAAGGGCCAGGTACGTCAGGCCACCCTGAACCGCCTGCTGTTTCCTGGACCGGCCAAGGAGTTCCTGGCCAACCGGGCAACCTACGGCGATGTCGCCCGACTCAACACACTTGACTTCCTTTATGGACTGCAGCCCGGCCAGGAGCATGTCGCCAAGATCGGCAAAGGGGTCAGTCTGATTCTCGGGTTGACGGCGATCGGCAGCGCTGACGAACGAGGCATGCGGACCGTGATGTGTACCCTCAACGGCCAACTGCGACCGATCCGGGTTCGCGACAAGTCGATCAAGGTCGATGTCAAGCCCGCGGAGCGCGCGGATCCGAACAAACCTGGCCACGTGGCCGCGCCATTCGCCGGGGTGGTCACCGTCACGGTGCACGAGGGCGATCAGGTCGAAGCTGGGGCCACCGTTGCCACCATCGAGGCTATGAAGATGGAAGCCTCGATCACCTCGCCCGTCAGTGGAGTCGTGCAGCGACTCGCAATCCCCTCGGTGCAGCAGGTGGAAGGCGGCGACCTCCTCCTCGTCATTGCCCTCTAGTGCCCTGCGCCAGGACACTAGTTGATCTTGCCGCTCGCGCGGCTCGCGCGTTGAACCTACTGCCTTCCTGCCTCGCTCGCCTCCCTCGCTCGCACGACACTAGCTGGCCCAGAAGCCGACAAGGTCCGGCACTGGCCGACCCAGGGATGCGGCCACCTGCGCCCAGGGCAGGAAGCCATCCAGCCACGTGGTCAGCGCCTTGATCATTTCCCGCTGTTCCTCGGTCTTGATGTCATGGATCGCCGACCGGTAGGCCGCAGCCATGGCTACTGCCTTGTGATGTGGGTGCCAGCCAACCGTCAGCCCTTGCACCGGAACCAGGTTGAGGCTCATGGTGCTATTGAGCAAGTGGCGCAGCCCCACCGACGCCGACACCCCGCCACGCGCCAGCGCGAAGTCAAGATCATCAAGCGACTGCGTGGTCAGGCTCATTCGTGTCGAGCCCCAGGCGATGCCTTGTACGAGGGTTTCGAGTAGCCGCCAGGTAGCTCCGGTCCGATCGGGTGGTACGTAAGCCCCGGCCAGCAACACCTCGACATCGTGCGGCTCGGGTTGCGTGGGAGAAATCACAGGCGTCGCCGGCACACGTTTGAAGATGGGTCCGAGCTTGGACAGCAGCCCGCTGCGAGACTCCACAGCGGGCGGGGCGAAGGCCCGGCGCGCGACCTCACGTAGGTGCTCAGCGACCTGGGGAGACGCTCCGAACATGCCGCGAACCTCCTCGATGCCCACGGCATACAAGCGGAGCTCACCCATGTCTCACACCGTAATCGAGTGCAGCGCATGACGAGGAAGTTTCGCGATCAGGGGTCTTGGCGGCCCTATCCTGGGCGCATGAACCCACGGGTGCGTCGGCTCATCGTGTCCGGCGTACTCGGCGGCCTAATCCTGATTGTGGTCATCGCCGCCGCCTGGAATTGGCTACGGTAAAGGCCCCGTCGCGCACGCCCCATGCGCAAGGATTGCTGAAAAGGATCGAGCAGGATGGCACTGATGCGCGCGGCGAGCCGCCTCGGGCTGCTGCTGGTAGCGGCCGTGGTCCTCGCGCTCGTTCCGACGATCGCCGGAGCCGAAAATACCGTCGCCTTTACCATCAAGGATGCGCGTATAACGGAATCCTCCGGACTCGCGGTCGACCCCGCTGGCAATCTCTATTGGACGGTCAACGACTCGGGCGACCGTGGCGTCGCGTACGGCATTGGGCTCGACGGTAAGGTCCAAGGCACCCTCAACTTCCGTGCCCAACCTCTCGATGTCGAAGCCGTCGCGGTGCACGAGGACCGGCTCTACGTTGCCGACATCGGGGACAACAAGGGCCGGCGCAGCTTCATTCGCGTCTACTTTTTCAACAACCCGAGGGCCAACGGTCTGACGGTGACCTATCACGCATATGACTTCCGCTATCCCGACGGACCGGAGGACGCCGAGACGCTACTCGTCGATGAGTCTGGTCGACTGTTCATCGTGACAAAGGGGCAGGACGCTGCCATATATGAGGCTCCGGCCAAGCCGGACCGTCAGGGCGTCAACGAGCTTGAGGAGGTCGGCTCGGCGCCATCCAATGTCACCGACGGGACCTTCCTTCCAGGCGGGGACAGGATCGCGCTGCTGACCTACAACTCGGTTGAGGTCGTCGACGCTAGCAGCTATGAGGTCAAGGCCAGCGCGTCCATCCCCGATCAGCCGCAGGCGGAGTCGCTGACCCTGAGCCTCGACGAAAGATCTTTGCTGGTTGGCAGCGAGGGCAAGAAGTCCAAGGTGTACTCCATGCCAGTGCCCAGCGATGCCACCCCGACGCCCACTCCTGAGGCTACGGACCCAGGCAGCGAGACGGACGTGCCCGAGGACGAGGCCAGCTTCGTCCAGGGCCAGCGGGGCACGCTGCTCGCCCTCGGGCTGGCTGCATTCGTGGCGCTCGTGGCCGGGATGGTTGTTGGCTTCGCCCGCAGACCCAGCTGATCTATCAGCAGCGAACGTCGGGCAATGGACTGGAGTGAGCTGAGGCGTTCTTTCCGCTGTGAGCGACGAATCCAAAGCGCGATGCGCGAGCAGCGGAGAAAATTGCGCCAAACTTGCTCACATGCAGGATCTGTACGGCGAGCGCACGGATTACCAGGGTGACCACCTTGTGGAGTCGACTGCCCCAGCGGATCCGTTCATGCTGTTCGCCGCCTGGTTGGCCGATGCGTTCGTCGCGAAGGAACGGGGAGTGCTGCCGGAGCCGACCGCGATGGTGATCGCTACCTGCGTCGACGACCAGCCATCGACTCGTACGGTGCTGCTCAAGAGCGTCTCAGACGAGGGCTTCACGTTCTTCACCAACTACAACTCGCGGAAGGGCAGCGAATTGAGCCGGAACCGGCACGTCGCCCTGCTTTTCGGCTGGTACCCGTTGCATCGCCAGGTCCGTGCCGAGGGGACCGCGGAACTTGTACCGCGCGCCGAGTCTGAGGCCTACTTCGCGAGCCGGCCTCGAGAATCACAGTTGGCTGCGTGGGCCTCCGAGCAGTCCGCGACTGTCGCCTCTCTTGACGAGCTGACCCGCGCTTACGCGGCGGCCGAGCGCCGGTTCGGAGGCGGAACGGTGCCGTGCCCCGAGCACTGGGGTGGTTACCGCGTGATTCCGACCATGATCGAGTTCTGGCAAGGTCAGCCAAGCCGGATGCATGACCGGTTGCTCTACCAGCGGGCTGGGCTGTCCTGGAATCGCAGCAGGCTGGCGCCGTAATAAGGGCGGAGTTGACGACCCACTCTTGACCCCTCAGTCCAAGAGTTGATCAGCCTCAGCACTGGAAGTTGATCATTGGGGCGCAATCAGCCCCGCGGTCTGTGCCCTGGCAGCGGAGAAGCGGGCTTGGGCATCGGCCCAGTTGACCACGTTCCACCATGCTTTGGCGTAGTCACCCTTGACGTTCTTGTATTGCAGGTAGAACGCGTGCTCCCACATGTCGAGCAACACGATCGGGATCTGGGCCAGCGGTAGGTTGGACTGCTGGTCGTAGAGTTGCACGATGTTCAATCGCTGGCCGAGCGTGTCCCAGACGAGCATCGACCAACCGGAGCCTTGGATGGCGGTGGCGTTGGCCTCGAAATGCGCGCGGAATTTGTCGAAGCTCCCGAAGTAATCATCGATTGCCGCGGCCAAGTCACCGGACGGCTTGTCGCCGCCATCGGGTGACATATTGGGCCAGAACACCGAGTGGTTGATGTGTCCGCCGAGGTTGAAGGCGAGGTTCTTCTCCAGCCCGGCCACTGCATCGAACGAGTCGGTCTCGCGCGCCTCCTCGAGCTTCTCCAATGCAGTGTTCAGGCCCTTGACGTAGGTGGCGTGGTGCTTGGAGTGGTGTAGCTCCATAATCTCGCCGGAGATGTGAGGTGCTAGAGCGCCGTAGTCGTAAGGAAGATCGGGCAGTTCGTAGGCAGCCATTGCAGTCCTCTCGGCTCGTAAGTGCGGATCAGGAGTCAAACTGACGCTCATGCTACGACCAGGGATGGTCGACCTGGCGCGCGCCCCTCGGCTGGGACCGAGGAATAGCGCCAAACTGGTGGGCAGCTCGCGCATCGTGCTCCAATCCCGCCTAGTCCGTCGTCGCTCGCAGAGGAAAGCACGCCCCTGCTCGCTCCCTGTACATTGCTCGTTCTGCTCGCTGAGGCTGGTGCTTGTGAGCCGCTGCCTGCTCCACTCGCTCGCAGACGGAAGAACGTGGCTGCCGCTCGCTCGTCCAGGACAGCGCCGCGCCAGCTGACTCACTACGGCGGCGCGCGATTACCGACGCTCGCAGCCTTTCCGGTGCTGTGTTTGACTGGGCATCGTGAGGGACGCGCGGGCGCATTTGTCAGAGCCGCGAGAAGCTGCGGCGTGACTGCTGCGCTCTCCCTTGTCGGGCTCTGCAAGTCGTTCGGGCCCAAGCGGGCGGTTGATCACCTCGACCTCGAAGTGCGTCGCGGCTGCATGTTCGGGCTGGTAGGGCCGAACGGAGCAGGCAAGACGACCACCTTGTCCATGGCTACTGGCTTGCTGCGGCCGGACGCCGGCACGGCGCAGGTACTCGATCATGATGTCTGGGCTGACCCAGCCGGAGCAAAGGCGCTGATGGGCGTGCTGCCTGATGGGCTCCGCCTCTTCGACCGGTTGAGCGGAGCGGAGTTGTTGCATTACGTCGGTCTGTTGCGCAGGGTGCCTCCGACTGAGATCGCCAGTCGCTCTGCGGAGCTGCTGGAGGCGCTCGCTCTCACCGACGATCGCGACACGCTGGTGGTGGAGTACTCAGCAGGCATGACGAAGAAGATCGGCCTCGCCTGCGCGCTGATTCACGCGCCCAGGCTGTTGATCTTGGACGAGCCCTTCGAGGCCGTTGACCCGGTGTCCGGCCAAGCCATCCGCTCGATCCTGCGCAACTATGCCCATGCCGGCGGCACCGTGGTCATGTCCAGCCACGTGATGGAACTGGTGGAGAGCCTGTGCGACGATCTGGCGGTCGTGGCGCAGGGCAGGGTGCTCGCCGCGGGCACCCTCGATGAGGTGCGTGCCGGCTCCAGCTTGCAGCAGCGGTTCTTGGATCTGGTCGGCTTCACAGCGGCAGGAGAGGAGTCGCTGGCGTGGTTGCGCTCCTCGTCCGGCTCAAGCTGACGCTGCTGAAGAACAGCCTGAAGCGCAGCACCTGGCGGACCGTCGGACTGATCATCGCGATGGTCTACGCGTTTGGTGTCGTCTCACTGGTGATCGCTGGCCTTGTGGGGCTGCGATTCACATCGCTGGCGTTGACCGCCGATGTCACGGTGGTCGCGTACGCCGTGCTGACGCTGGGCTGGCTGCTGATGTCGATGCTGGTCTTCGGTGTGGACGAAACGATCGATCCAGCCAAGTTCGCACCGCTCCCTGTGCGTGCCCGCGAACTGTTGCCAGGATTGTTGGTCGCTGGTCTCATCAGTGCACCTGGGGTGGCCACAGTCCTAGTGGGAGCGGGTCTGGTGGTGACCTGGGCACGCACGGTGCCGCTGACACTGGCAGCGCTGATCGCGGTCCCGATTGGTGTTGTGACCTGCTTCCTCCTGTCCCGAGCAGCGACCGCTGCGTTCGCGTCCTTCCTCGCGTCCCGACGGTTTCGTGATCTTGCGTTTGTGGGGCTGGCACTCTTCGGCGCAGCGATAGGGATCGCGGGCAACCTGATCAGCGCGATCGTGAACACTGAGATCGGCGAGTTGCGGCGTAGCTTGGCCGATCTCGCGGCGGTTGCCGCATGGTCACCTTTCGGCTGGGCATGGGCGATTCCGGCCGATGTCTCGCACGGCGCTTGGCTGGTGGCCGCGATCCACTTCATGCTGGCCGTCGCCTTGGTCGGGTTGCTCTGGGTGGCGTGGAGCCACTTCCTCGCGGTCAGGTTGGTCTCGCCGATTGAACGCGGCGGCACAGGCACGAAAGTGCGCGATTCGACTGCTGTCGAGCGGTTCTTTCCGCCGACTCCGGCGGGCGGGGTTGCGGGTCGTACGCTGCGCTATTGGCGACGAGATCCCCGGTACCTGGCGGGAATTGCTGGCTTTCTCATCGCCCCGGTCGTGCTTATCGTGACTCAGCTGGTCAATCCCGAGGGGATCGCCGCAATTGCTGTGTTTGCCCCGACTCTGCTTGGGCTGCTCGTGGGACTCAGCCTGGCGCAGGATCTGTCCTATGACGGCACCGCTTTGTGGCTTCACATTTCCGTCGGCATCAGTGGTGCGGAGGATCGTGCTGGACGCGTGATGTCTACGGTGGCGATCTATCTGCCCCTGATCGTGATCTTGCTAGCTGTTGCGATGATCACCACCGGCCAGTGGCATCTGCTGGTACCGGCAGTCGGTCTCACCTTCGCGCTGATGCTCACCGGGCTTGGCGTCGGTTGCCTGGTGGGAACGCTCTGGCAATGGCCGGCGCCTCCTCCCGGCGCCAACCCCTTCAGCGTGGGCAACGCCGGAGGCCTGCCGTCGCTGCTCTCCTTAGCGGTGACGATGTGTTGCACATTGATCTTGACGCTGCCAACGATTGGGTTGGTGGTCTGGTCGTTCTTCACGCCGTGGGTAGGCTACCTGACCCTCCCGGTCGGCCTGGTCTGCGGGTTTATCGTGCTTCGGATCGGGATCGCGCAGGGTGGCCGGATCTTGGATCGGCGCTGGCCGGAGGCCATGCTTGCCGTCTCCGAGAAGGCCGCCTAACCGGAGGCCTGGAAACCTCACTCTAGCCAGCCCAAGCTGACTCTTGCTGAGCGTAAGAAGGCGCCGGCAGCCTCCGCTCGAGCGACGTTTTCAGGGCTGATTGCGGACCAGAAGGACCCGGAAGCCTTTGGCTGAGCCGAGCCGCTCGCAGCTGTAACCCTGCTCAGTCAGCCACCGCTGCAGAGTGTCCGCACCGAGGTTCTTACCCACCACCAGACGTGCGACGCCGTCGGGTGTGAGACGTGGAAGCCAGGTGAGGAGCAGTTCATGCAGGGCCTCCTTGCCGATTCGGATCGGAGGGTTGGACCAGATCTCGTCATAGCGCGTTTCAGGGTCGACCTCCTCCGGCCGCAGCGCTCGTACGCGGTCCGCGACACCGAGCGCTTGCGCGTTGTCCTGACACAGGGCAAGCGCCCGCTCATTCACATCAATCGCGTCGACGATGGCGCCTGGACAGTGGACAGCCAAGGCGAGCGCGATCGGGCCGTACCCGCAGCCGAGGTCCAGGATCCGCGGGCTTCCGTCCGGTATCGGTGAAGCGCGCAGCAGCACGGCAGTGCCGCGATCGAGACCATCAGCGGCGAACACCCCGCTGGCAGTGATCAAGGACAGCTCGCGACCCCAGATGCGTGCTGTGATCCTACGCCGCGCCTCGGTGCCCCTGGGCTGCTCACTGAAGTACTGGGAGGGCTCTCCCGCTGTCATGATCGACTCGCCTCCCGCATGGCGCGTGCTTCGAGCACCCGCCTCGCCAGTTCATGATCAGCTGGGTAGCCGACTTCTTCCAGGGTCAGTCCGGCCGCTGGCATCACGGTGATCGTGGAGTCGCGGACCCCTCGCTCAGTGATCGCAGCCAACCACTCATGATCACGTTGACCAGTGGCTACGGCGACCAGTGCCCCGACGAGCGACCGCACCATCGAGTGGCAGAACGCGTCGGCGCGCACGGTGCACTCGATAACGCCGGCCATCGGACCGGATGGTATGTGCCGACCCGTCAGCTCAAGGAGGCTCCGGATTGTGCTAGCCCCGTCCCGCCGGCGACAGAAGGCGCCGAAGTCCCGCAGGCCAAGGAGGGTCGCGGCCTCCTCGTTCAGCCGAGCAAGATCGACTTCGGGACGCACCTGGGCAATCTGATAGCGGTAGAGCGGATCCGGCGGTATGCCTGCATCCCTCAGACGGTAGACGTAGCGCCGCCATATCGCCGCAAACCGGGCGTCGAATCCAGGTGGAGGTGCCGATATCCGGCGCACCACACAATCGCCGCCCAGCACCTTGTTGAGCCGCCTGGTCAATTCGTCGCCGCCGTCGCTGATCACGGTCGGATCCAGGTCAAGATGGGCGACTTGGCCTCGGGCATGCACTCCGGCATCGGTCCGACCGGCGCAAACCAGTTGGACCGGCTCCTTCAGGCGCAGAACTCGTGTGATCCAGCCTTCCAGCTCGCCTTGCACGGTACGCAATCCGGCCTGGGCTGCCCAGCCTGAGAAGTTTGTTCCGTCGTAGCTGATGTCGAGCCGCCATCGGACCTTGGACGGTTCGGCCGGCTCAGCCGACACGGCGATAGGTGAGGTCGAAGATCTGACGCCCCGCGTCCAGTCCTCGTTGCTCGAAGTGGGTGATCGGGCGCGCGGCCCACCGCGGCGCACAACCGGCGGGATGCGCGTTGGCGAAGGATGGGTCGTTGTCCAGAACATCACGGATCCGATCGGAATAGTCGGCCCAGTCGGTCGCAATCCGCCAGATTCCACCCGCCTTCATCCGAGAAGCAGTCAGCGCAGCAAACTCGGGAGTCAACAGCCTGCGCTTGTGATGGCGCGTCTTGTGCCACGGATCAGGGAAGAACAACCAGATCTCGTCGACCGATTGGGCTGGCACCAGATGCTCCATTGCGTCCACGGCATCGGCCTCGACGATCCGGACATTGTCAAGGTCGGTCTTTGCCAGCTGAGCGAGTAGCCGTGCGATGGCGGGCTGGTAGACCTCGAAGGCCAGCACGTTCGCTTGTGGGCGAACCTCTGCCATGGGAACGAGCGACTCGCCGGCGCCAGGTCCGATCTCCACGATGAGGGCAGCATCGCGTCCGAACGCCTCGACGAGATCAAGCGAAGCGGCCGGGTGGACTGAGGTGCTGGTGTCCAGGCGGGGGACCTCGATGACGAAGCGTTCCCGGTAGGCCTCCCATGCGCGCCGCTGGTTGGGGCGCATGCGGTTACTGCGTCGCACGAAGGAGACGACGTCCCGCCGTCCGTGCAGATCTGGGCGCTCCACAGCTGATCCCATCATGATCTTGGCCAATATAGTCCGACCTGGTGCGGTGCCGTTGAGCGCGGCTCGACTAGCTCGAGATGTCCTTGGTTGACAGCCTCGCCCAGGCGGCGAGCCAAAAGACTCCGGCATACACGAAAGCTGTGATCAGTCCCCGCTGGATCGACTCGGCGGCCATGGGATCCCGAAGCAGATCACCGAATGCGGTCCACCAATGTGTCAGCAGCCACGGGTGCAGCCAGTCCAATTGTGAGATTGAGTCGAGGATGAACATCATGACATTCACCAACACGATCGCGATGGTCGCGCCGATCGGCTGCTCAGTGAGAGTCGAGACGAACAATCCGATCGCGCCCAGTGCTGAGAACTGGGCTGCGAGGTACAGCGAGCTCAAGATCAGCCTCCACACCCCATCGGCCAACGAGGCCTGGGTGCCGGAGAGCAGGGTCATGTCGCCACCGCCGAAAAGCGCGAGGCCCATGATCGACCCGACGAGAGCCACCAGGAGCGTCGCCGCGAGAGCGAAGATCACAATGGCGGCGTACTTGATCAGCAGCAGCCGGGTGCGGCCGGCTGGGATCGCCAGCAGGTAACGCAAAGTACCGAGGTTGGCCTCGCCTGCGACTGAGTCACCGGAGATGGCGCTGACCGCCAACGGCAAGAACAGCGGCAACTCCAGGGCGAGCGCTCCAAAGGCCACAAACAGCCCATTGCCAGTGATCGCGCTGATGAAGTCTGGACCGCCGCCCTGGCCTGGCGCGGAGAGGCGTACCGAGACGGCCAAGATCACCGGAACGACAGCGAGTACACCAAGGCCGGCGATGTTGCGCCGGCGACCGAAGATGATCTTCAGTTCCGACCGGAGGAATCGGGTGGAGACCCGAGCGCGCGGCGGGTTGCCGATCACGAGGGCTTCAGCCACTGACATCGAAACCCTCCCCGGTCAGGGACACGAACACGTCCTCAAGACTCGGCTGCAGCACCGCGAATCCCAGCACCGGTACACACGCGTTTACCAGGTTCGGAACGATCTTTTCGACCGCCACGTCACCCAGCGTTGCAGTCACGTAGCCAGGCGAGCTTTCGATCTCGCTCAAACCAAGTTCGGTCAGCACCCGGGCCGCGTCCTCGGTACGGTCGGTGTCGACGCGTACGGTGTGCGACGTGTTGGTACGCAGTTCGCTCAGCGGTCCCTGCGCCACCAGCCGGCCTTCGTACATCACACCCACATGGCTGCAGATCTGCTCCACCTCAGCGAGCAAGTGGCTGGAGACCAGCACGGTGGCACCGTCGCGCGCAAGCTCGCTCATGAGGTGCCGGACCTCCCGAGTGCCCTGCGGGTCGAGGCCGTTGGTCGGCTCGTCCAACACCAGCAGGTCACGCGGCATCAACAGTGTGTTCGCGATCGCCAGTCTCTGGCGCATGCCGAGCGAGTACGCCCGATAGCGCTTCTCGGCGGCGGCCAGCAACCCGACCCGGTCGAGCGCTGCGTCGACTCGCAACCTCGAGGTCCGCGGGTCACTGTAGCGATCGGCGGCATCCAGCCTTGCCAGGTTGGCGCGCCCAGACAGGTAGGGGTGGAAAGCCGGCCCTTCCACCAGCGAGCCGATGCGTCGGAGCACGGTGCGAGCGCCAGCCGGCATCGGCGAGCCCAGCAGCGAGATCTCACCAGCCGTCGGGGCGATCAAGCCAAGGAGCATCCTGATCGTGGTGGTCTTGCCTGAGCCGTTCGGACCCAAGAAACCGTAGACCGCACCATCCGGCACCTCCAGGTCGATGCGGTCGACGGCAATCTGACGCCGAAACCGCTTGGTCAGCCCACTGGTGACGACGGGCGCGGAATCGGCAGGCGCCGATGTCACCTGCTGAGCGCCTGGTAGATCACCTCTGGCCGTACGGCGCCGACAGCGAGCCGGCCATCGTCGGTCCACACAGCAGAGAAGGCGGTACCAGCGAGCAACCGTCCCGAACCCCAGGAACCTTGCACCGGCTGCAGCTTGCTGAGGAACGCCTTGAGTTGCTGCTGATCACTCTGACTGTTCGAAAGGTCGCCTACCTTCCTGACCGCCACCGCAGTCCAGCCGGTGCCGACGACCGTCGTGGCGTTCCTCGCCTCATCCGCCTGCTTGCGATCTTGTGCGCTGGGCGTCTGGTCGCTCGGCTGGATTTCGGTCACCTTGGCTCCCGGTGGCGGGTTGAAGACAAACTCGGCATCATCGGGCCGAATGAAGTCCACCGACGTGTACGCAACCTCGAAGACAATCTTGTTCTCCGTCCCGAACACCTGCACGCGCAGCGGCAGTTTGGTGTCGCCGTCGATCGCGATCCGCACTTGGCTGATCAAGGAGTTGGAGTCGTTTGGATCGAGTACCAGATCGTACGCCGGGCGGCCGGCAACCTCGACGGAACTGTCGCTCGTCACGGTGGTGGTCGGCTCAAGCGCCTTGAGCACCCTATTGGCAGCTTCCTCTGGCGTCCGTGGCGTCTCCGACGGTGTGCTGCCGGGCTCGGCGGTCACGGTGCGGTGAGTCGCCGCATTGTCTTTGCTAGACCAGGTCCAGACGTCTTTGCCGTTCTTGATGATGTCGTATTCGCTGTAGGTGCCGAGCACCGCCAGGCGTGCTTTGTCCGGCGCGGAATAGCGCACCCGGAGCGTGTGGGTGCCGGATATGAGGGAAGTGAGTTCTGGGTCGTCCCGTCCATCAGCGCCAGGAATGGCGGGAATGCCAAGATCAGCACGTTCAACGACCGTGCCCGACAACCCGTCGGTTCTGGCCTGCTGGAGGTCAACCAGCAACTCCTGCGGCGTCCGGGTCGGCAACGCGGCACTCGCGGTGGTGGCGACCAAACCCGTCCCTACCACGACGAGCACGAAGGCCAGCGGCGCCAGCAAGCGCAGCACTGGTTTGGAGTCGAAGATCCGCATGTGTCAATTGTTGCCTTCGCTCACTGTGAGAACGCTGAGGTCCGCTCAAGGGCAAGACCCCTTGAGGCTGCTGGCAGCCGATACTTGGCGTGTGCGGGTGCTGCTGGTGGACGACGAGGAAAGGATGGTTGCAGCACTGCGGCGTGGACTCGCCGCGGAGGGATTCGTGGTGGAGAGCGCGACGGATGGACCGGCCGGCCTGCGGCTGGCTCAGCACGGCGACTTCGACGCGGTTGTGCTCGACGTCATGCTGCCGGGACTCTCGGGATATGAGGTGGTGCGCCGGCTACGCGCTCACGGCAACTGGGTTCCGGTATTGATGCTGTCGGCCAAGGATGGTGAGTACGACCAGGCAGACGCTCTGGACGATGGTGCCGATGACTATCTGACAAAGCCCTTCTCCTTCGTGGTTCTCTTGGCGAGGATTCGGGCGCTGCTGCGGCGGGGCGTACGCGCCAGGCCCGTTGTACTCAGCGCGGGAGATCTGAAGCTCGACCCTGCAAGCCGTGAAGTTTGGGTGAAGGAAGTGCCGACCGACCTGACCCCTCGCGAGTTCGTGCTGCTGGAGTATCTGATCCGCAACGTCGGTAGGGTGATCGGCAAGGCTGAGCTGCTGGACCACGTGTGGGACAGCGCCGCCGACGTCGCCCCGAATGCCGTGGAGGTCTATGTCGGCTACCTGCGGCGCAAGATCGGAAATGATCGTTTGATCACTGTACGCGGTGTCGGATACCGGCTGGTGGCGTGACTACGGAACACAACACGTGAGGCGCTTCTGGACGTTGAGTCTGCGGACTCGGCTGATGATCATCGGGCTGGCCGGAGTCGGAATTGCGTTGATCATGGGCGGCCTCGCGTTCTTCGGTGCACTGACTTACTCGGTGAATCGCACGCTGGACAACGAGGCGCTGGCAAGTGCCCGAGAGGTTGCCGCAATGGTCAACCAGAACCGGCTGCCCAGCCCCATTCCCGTGTCCGGTACTCAGGTGGTCCAGGTGGTGGATGCCCAACAACGGGTGATCGGCGGTTCGGTGACAGCCGATCGGCTGACCCCGCTGCTGCGACCGAACGAGCTCGCAACGGCTCTTGGGGGCGAGGCGGTCAGCGTGGATGGTGTGCGCGTCGGCGTCTCGGAGCCGTTTCGGGTCCGAGCCATCCATGCAGGCACGTCCGAGGCCCCGGTCAGTGTCATCGTCGGTCGACCGTTCGGCGATGTGCTCGCCACCCGGGAAGCGCTCCGGAACGCACTGCTGATTACGTTTCCGCTGTTGCTAGGTGCTCTGGCCGCCATCGCATGGCGGGTGATCGGCTGGACGCTGCGACCGGTGGAGCAACTCCGGGCCGGCGCCGAGCAGATCAGCCGAACGGGCCGAATCCGCGGTCCGGCAACGGGCGAGCGGCTCCCCGTACCGCCAGCCGCGGACGAGATCCGCGCCCTGGCCGTCACCCTCAACGAGATGCTCGATCGGCTGGCTGACGCACAGGACCGGCAGCGCTCGTTTGTCGCGGACGCGGCTCATGAGCTGCGTAGCCCGCTGGCCAGCATCCAGGCGCAGCTAGAGGTCGCCGGGCGACTCGGTGAGGGCGGCACTTTACCCACCGACCTCATGATGGACGTCAAGCGGCTGGCTGGACTGGTCGACGACCTGCTGCTCCTGGCACGAGCCGACGCCGACACCAGGCCACCTGCACGATTGACCCCGGTCGATGCTCGCGATCTTGTTGCCGAGGTGGCTGCGGCGTACGCGGATGCCCGCGTCCCTGTGACAATCGTCGTGAACGACGAGCCGGTGATGATCATGGTCGATCCGGAAGAGCTGCATCGTGCCGTGGCGAACCTGGTTGACAATGCGGTGCGGCACGCGCATACCCAGGTGGAGGTGGCCGCCCGAATTGATCAGATGTGGGCTGTGATCAGCGTCAGCGACGACGGCCAAGGCATTACGCCAGAAGATCGTGAGCGAGTTTTCGAGCGCTTCGCCAGGCTCGATGATGCGCGGGGTCGGAACTCAGGGGGTGCAGGCCTTGGGCTGGCAATCGTCCGTGAGCTCGTCACTCGAGCGGGCGGCACCGTCGGGCTCACCGCAGCGGAGGCTCCGTGGAATATGCGTGCGGAATTGCGCCTCCCGGTGGCTGTCGCACAACAATCACGTACCGATCTTGTTACTGACCCT
>DASUYM010000321.1:0-5667 GCA_036377435.1 Propionibacteriaceae bacterium | reverse complement strand
GAAACACAGAAGCGTGCTGGACGGTAAAGCTTGCCTGCATCCTGGCGTACCGACAGCACGCCTGGCGGGTGCGCTCGAGAGCGGGAAGCGCGAACAATCAGTGGGACTGCTCTCGCCACGCCTTCGAGCCCGCGGAGGCGGCAACCTTCAACTGGTGGGCTCGCCTGCGGGCCATCTCGCTTGGAGATTCCTCCAATTGTGCGATCCATTTCTTGGCCGCCTGAGCCAGCGCGGTCCCAGATAGCACCGCCCCGATCACCCACACGAAGAAACCAACGCACAGCAACACGAAGCCTGAGCTCAGCAAGCTGCTGTTGACCTGGAACGCCGGTCGAGAAGTGGAGCTGCTCATCATGGTCCTCCTCTTCGCATCGCACACCCGCGATGGGCTGCCTCCCATCATCCTCTCGCCCGCGCGGCCGGACGTCACCCTGTGCGGGTGAATCGTCACGCTATCGAGAGTCGGTAGACGCGCCGCGCATTCTCCCGGGCGATCAGGGAAGCGGCGCGATCAGCGTCCCGGCTCGTCATCTCACCGGCCTTGATCAACTCGTCGAGCACCACCGACAGGCCACGTCGGAACATCAGCGCGCCGAGGTAGTAGAGCTCGGCCAGCCCGTACGCGTCGGAGGAAAACAGCAGCTTGCCGAACGGAACCAACTCCAGCGTTTCGCGAATCAGTGCAGGGCTGAGCGCGCCAGCATTGTGGACGGCCAAGCCGACGTCGATGAAGACGTGGCCGAATACCTGCGCCAGGTACGCGGCGGGGCGGTGGAACGGGTAGTTGTGCAGCAGCAGCACCGGAGTCCCGCGCTTCTCGGTCGCCCGCAGGAACGGGGTCAGCCGTAACGGGTCTGCACGCAGCAGATCGAGATCGGCGTCGCCGTAGCCAACATGGATCTGCAACGGCAGGCCGGCCTCGATCGCACTCCAGGCGAGCCAGGCGTTGATCACGGGGTCGGCGATCCGGTGGCGGCCGCCCCCTGAGGGCCGCAGATCCGATAGTGCGGCAACGAGGGCGTCGGTGCTGGGAGGTTGCGACGGCAGATCGAGCCCTACCCGATACGCGGCAACGCTCTTTGCGGCCACGGCAGTGGACTCGTGCAGCGCCCACTCGACGGTCGCGGCGAAGTCCGCGGGGGCGATTCCGTTCTGCAGCAAGTCCTCGGCCAGTGCCTCCAGCCTGACCACCTCGTACGCCGTGCCGCCGCCCATATCGGCAACGTCGGCCGGCGAGCACAGCCGCTCGTCATCGATGCCCGTGTCGATCAAGAAGGTCTCGATGCCGGCGGCCGCCACCAGCAGCCGACTCGCTTCAGTACCGAGCTCTCGACGACGAGCCAGATAATCTTCGGCCGAGGCGTGCACCTCCAAGCCGAGGACTGGTGCGCACCATCTCCGTACCGCTAGGCCGAGCATGGAGTCGAAGAAGGTCGTGGCCAGCGACGGCGCGGCGGCCGCCTCGTTCATCATGGCCTCGAAGGAAGGTCGATCAAGATTTTCAAGCACGAGGCCGTGGCAGTGATGATCGACAAGCAGTCCAAGATCGGCTGACTCAGCAGGCATCGTCCCTCCGGTTGAACCACGGCGATCCGCCGCTCTACTCCAGCCCTATTGTGTGATCCCGTGGACGTCGCCGAACGGCAGGCCCGCAGCGCTCACGCGGAGAGGCTTGTACGAACCCTGGTCGAGCACGATGTCGGTATGGTCGCGACTACGTTCGTGGACAATTCCGGCATCACGCGCGTGAAGAGCGTTCCTCTGAAGCGGCTGCCAGAGTTGGCCGCGTGGGGTGCTGGCGCGTCGACCAGCTTCGACTTCTTCCGCTTTGATGACTGGCTGGCCGCGCCGCCGGACGGGACTGCGCCGATCGGTGATCTTCGCGTCATTCCCGATCTGCGGCGGTTGGTCCCCCTGGCCGCGCAGCCTGGTTGGGCCTGGGCACCCGGTGATCGGTACCGGCAGGACGGCGAGCCGCACGAGCGCTGTAGCCGACTCTTGCTGCAACGGCTGGTCAACGATGCGGTCGGCGCCGGTCTGGCGATCAAGGCTGCTATCGAAATCGAATGGGTGGTATCTGCAGGCGACGGCGAGGACTTCGTCTCAGCGGCAGTCGGTTCGGCTTATGGCATGTCCCGCCTGGTTGAGGTATCGGACTATGTCCGCGATCTCATGGACGCGCTCAGTGCGGAGCGGATCAGGGTCGACCAGTTCCATCCCGAGTATGCGGCGGGGCAGCTCGAGGTATCCGTTGCGGCCGAGTCCCCGGTCGACGCCGCCGACACCGCCGTGCTCGTACGCAGCACCATCCGTGCAGTCGGCCGGCGTTACAACTACCGCACTTCCTTCTCTCCCAAGGTCGAGGCCGAGGGTGTCGGCAACGGCGGTCATGTGCACCTCAGCGTGTGGCGGGACGGCCAGAATCTGATGGCCGGCGGGGACCGGCCGTATGGGTTGACGCCGGTCGGCGAGGCCTTCGCCGCCGGCATTCTGAATCGGCTGCCAGCTCTGCTAGCCATTGGAGCGCCGTCGGTTGCCTCGTATCTGCGGTTGGTGCCATCTCATTGGGCAGGGGTATACGCGTGCTGGGGCCTGGAGAACCGAGAGGCGGCGCTGCGCATGATCACCGGGTCGGCGGGTAGCAACGAATGGGCGGCAAACATCGAGGTGAAATGCGTGGACCTGACGGCCAATCCCTATCTGCTGCTGGCGGGGCTGCTGGCTGCGGGGATCGATGGAGTCGCCTCTGAAGCGAAGCTGCCGGAGCCGGTGGATGTGGATCCAGCTGCACTGGCACCGGAAGAGCTGACCCGGCGCGGCATCCGGCGGCTGCCGACCGGTCTGCGCGAGTCTATGGATGCGCTGGCTGCGGATGCGGTGCTACGGGAGGCGTTGGGGTCGGCGCTGGTCGACTCTGTGCTCGCGGTCCGTGCATCGGAGATCGAACAGTTCGCCGAGGCCTCGGCTGAGGAGGTTGTCCGGGCCGTCCGGTGGGCGCACTGACTCGTTGGTGTTCGCTCTCAGCGGGCAAAGAAACTTGCTCGCTCTGCGGTCCCAGACGGGCACGCACGATCACGACCTGCTCCGGCCGGGAAGTGCGGCGTCGTCCTGCCCGAAACCCGCTGCTCCACACCTTGCCCAGGTTCTTGGTGCACGTGTTGTTGCAACTCTCACCAGGTGAGGCCGCCTCCCGGGTACAGGCCGCGGAGAAGAGCTTCTAGTGGAATTGCGGCACGATGACGTATATCCCAAAGAGCACCAGCAAACCAGCGATGCCAAGCAGGACGTATCCGAGCGAAACGGTCGCGGCACCGGAACCGCCCTCGTTCGATTTGATCTTGGCGGCCGAGACCAGGCGTATGCCGGTCGCCAACAAGATCGTAAAGATCACCGACGTCGCTATGGAGACGACGGCCACGACGCCCAAGGCCGCCCAGTCGATATGCATCAGGCGGCACTCTTCGTCTTGGGCCTCTTGGCCTTCTTGGGCTTGGGCGTGTCCAGTCGCGGGTCGTCGGCGTAGGTTGGCGGCGTGGCGGCAGCGAGGACCAGTACCTCGTGGCTGTCGGTGACGTTGGCGTGGGTGATCTTGTGGCGGCGAGAGAGGAAGTAGATCACGAGGCAGGCAATGGCAAGCAGCACCAGTAGCCCTACGACGCCAGGGACGCCCTGATCAGAGAGCAGCGCGGCCAGCCCACCGACCAAGCCGGCGCCGGGCAAGGTAAGGAGCCAGGCGAAGGCCATCCGGCGTGCGACGCTCCAGCGCACCACCGCGCCCCGCCCGACCCCAGAACCCAAGATGCTGCCGGTGCTGACATGTGTGGTTGAGAGGCCGAAGCCGAGGTGAGCCGATGCGAGGATCGTCGCGCTGGTAGCCGCGCCCGAGGCCGCACCCTGTGGCGTCTCTATATCTACAATCCCTTTGCCCATAGTGCGCATAATGCGCCAGCCGCCGGAATACGTGCCCAGACCGATGGCGACGCCTGCAGCGATGATCACCCACAGCTGCGGGCCCGTACCGGGTGACTGCAGGTTCGCGGCGATCAACACCAACGTGATCACGCCCATGGTCTTTTGGCCGTCGGACGTGCCGTGAGCGAGCGCGACCATCGATGCCGTAAAGGCCTGCCCGTGCTTGAAGCCTGCATTGCTGTGGACGCTCGGCGTTTTTCTCGTGATGCGATAAGCCAGCCGGGTCGCCCAGGCGGCGGCGATGCCGGCGACCAACGGCGCAACGATGGCGGGGAGCAGGACCTTCGACACAATCACCCAACCGTGCACCGACGCAATCCCCGCACCGACGATGACCGCCCCGATGAGACCGCCGAACAGCGCGTGCGAGGAACTGGACGGCAGGCCAACTAGCCAGGTCAGCAGGTTCCAGACGATCGCCCCAACCAGCCCGGCCAAGATGATCGGGACGGTAATGAGTGAATCGTCGAAGAATCCACCAGAGATCGTCTTTGCGACCTCGGTGGAGAGGCAGGCTCCGACGAGATTGAGGACTGCGGCCAGTATGACCGCGGTACGCGGCCTGAGCGCGCCAGTCGCGACTGGCCCCGCCATAGCGTTGGCGCTGTCGTGGAATCCGTTGGTGTAATCAAAGATGAGGGCTACGGCGATAACCGTGATGACGACGAACAGCTCTGTCACATCAGTCCCCATCCGGAACGGGTGGCTTGGTGGGTGAGCACCTGGCTTTGACGCTAGAACGTAGCCGTCAGGTGAACAATATGTGAACGAAAAGCGATGTCAATCTGGCCCATACCAGTGTGTCGGTGGTCCGGTCAAGGCTTTTTCAGCACCTTCTGCTGACGTTCGTTCGGCACGAGGCCGAGCAGCAGCTCGTAAACGCCTCGGAGCTGGTCCGGCGGAGTGGGTGGCTGGACCAAACTGGCGCCAATGCCGACAAGGTAGGGGAGCAGGGCGGCCGTGTGAACCGCCGCGGGATCGTCGAGGATTCTTGACCAGATGCCCTCGAGCGATTCAAGCCGCCTCCGGTCGACCCGCTCCTGGACGGCACGAACTTGGGAGTCGGAGAAGGCCCAGGCGCGCATGGCAACCTCAAGCTCGGGCCGATAGAAGCTCTGAGCGCCGGTGATGGCAGCCGTGAGGCCGGCCAAGGATTCCTGCGGAGTGCCGGCCTCTGTCTGCTGAATCGCATCGTTGAGCGCCTCGACCACCAGAGTTTCGTACGCGCCAAGGAGGGCCCGCTTGAAGTCGCCGGCTCCAGCGAAGTGGTGGTGAAACGAGCCTTTGCTGACACCGAGCCCACGGCAGAGCCGATCAATGCGGAGACCGTCTGGGCCATCGTCGGCCACAGCGGCAAGCCCGGCTTGGAGCCAGTCCGAACGGGTAGGCACACCGTGACCATACCATACGGTATGGTATGGAGTGTGAAAATGGTGACAGTAATCGGCGGCGGGCTGGGTGGGTTGGCGGCTGCCATCACTGCTGCGGAGGCTGGCGCGTCGGTCACCCTGCACGAGGCGCACCGCACGCTCGGCGGGCGGTGGCGTACTACGCCGGTCCGAAGGAAGGACCAGCGGGTGTATCGAGCGCATGAGGGGCCGCACGTAATCTATCGCGACGGGCCCACTTGGGCCTGGCTGAAGCAGCGCCGCCTGCTGGGTGTCACCTGCCGAGTGCCCTTGTACGCGATAACGC
>DASUYM010000320.1:0-17431 GCA_036377435.1 Propionibacteriaceae bacterium | reverse complement strand
GATCGGTCTGATCGGTCTGGTCGCCCATGGTCGGTTCGGTACCCCGCCATTCGCGCGACAAACGCTTGACCGTCCACGCGCCGCGGGACTGCTAGCTCCATGATCCGCGTGGCGAGGCCGCAAAGTTTCCACGTGACGCGTTTCCCTGGCGCCACCCGCGCACCCACCGTGGGGCTTCGGCCGGTTCTTCCTTGGCGGATCGGTCGGGGACGTGGGAACCTCGCTTATGGACGGTGTCCAGCTTGGGCGTGCTCACGGCGTGGCCAACTTGGCCGGCGGACTATGGCCGCTCCTGCACATCAGCAGCTTTGAGATGGTTTTCGGCCCCAAGACCGATCGGTGGCTGGTCAAGACGGTCGCGGGGTTACTGGTGGTTAACGGGCTCACGCAGCTGACCACTTCGTCAACGGCCGGCAGCGTTCGTCAGGCGCGCCGACTCGGCGTAGGTACCGCCGCTGTACTCGCGGCGATCGACCTGGTCTACGTGCCCGCCCGGCGGATCTCCAAGATCTACCTGTGACGCAGCTCTCGAAGTCGGCCGGATCCTGGCCTGGTACCGGGTAGACAAGCCCGCCCAAGGGGAATAGGCACAGTTCAATTGACTGTCCGCCACCCGTGCCGCACGACGCTCCCCGAAGGAACGACAGATTCGCGAATGGCGGGTCACGGATCAAGCCACGGGTTCCCGCTCGGCTGGACACGGCGCCCGCATAAGGTTGGCATCCGACCCGAGGCACCGTGGCTCTTGCCGGTGTGGTGTGTGCGCTTGACCGCGACGTAGCATCACGAACGACCGCTTCGAGAACCTCTCGCTGCTTGCTCCGGAGGAACTGACCAAGGCGATCGCGCAGACCCAGCCGACCGAGTCATGGCATACGGGTTCTGAGGCGGGTCGAGCAGATCGGGGAAAATGGACCAAGCGGTGGATGAAGGCGCCAGTCTGCACCAATCCAATCAGAAGGCCCGGCACCTGGGACCCTGGCGTGCGTGCGCAAGCCTCTAGCCGCGCATCCTTACGCTAGTTAGGGTGGAGCATCTGATACCTGATCGAGCTCGGCTGGCTTCCAAATACCAGTTCTCAAGCTCAGAGACCAGAAGCCTGTGATGAATAACGTCAACGAGGTCCATGAGGCACTGGCCAGAGTCGTTGTCGCCGGACCGCGAACTTTCTGAGGTCTTGACCGAGATCCTTAGAATCGCTCGCCAGGCGATGCCCGGCGTCGAGGCAGCCTCTGTCGCGTTGATCCGGGAAGACAAGCCGTTCACGGCCGCCTATGACGGGCAGATGGCGCTGGATGCCGACGAGTTGCAGTACGAGCGCGGGTACGGACCTTGTGTGGATGCCGGCCTGGCCGGCCAGATGTTGCTTGTCGACGACATGCGGAATGAGCAGCGCTGGCCGGATTATGCCCAGAACGTGCTCACCCACGGCGTGCTCAGCTCGTTATCGGTGCCGCTGCCGTTCCAAGGCGTCACCATCGGCGCCCTCAACACCTACGGCGGACGCCCTCAGGTTGTCGACGACAGTGATCTTGAGTTGGCCGAGGAGGTTGCTGCCTGGGTCGCGGTCACAGTCGGCAATGCGGAAGCAGCAGCCCGGACCAGCGAGGATCTCACTCAGCTGCGCACCGCAAAGATGTCTCGCGCCTCCATCGAACAGGCCAAAGGCATCTTGATGGAGCGGCACAACGTCAAAGAGGACGAGGCGTTCACCATCCTCACCCACGCCTCACAACGAACCAAGACAAACCTGCGCGACGTGGCCGCAGAGCTGGTCACGACCGGCATGCTGCCCAGTCGAGATTGACCCACGACCCAGCGAGATTCAATCAACCTTCCGATCGGGATCGGCATCGCTGAGATCGAAAATGCCACCGACTGTGGACCCGATCGTCAGCTGATGGTCCAGACGATGCCCAAGATCCAGATGCGCACTACCGAGCTAGCCAGCGTAAGCGTGGCCTCGTGCAATTGAACCAATCGGGCGTTCAGCGCCTCGGCTTCTTGTGTGCTTCGGGAAACCAGTCGTCGATGTCCCGCGCGTTAAGAATCCGGTCGGCAACGCGGGGCCGGCTCAACTTGAGCGCATGAAGCAGGAGGTCCCAATACACGGCGGCCATATAGTCGAGAACCGTGGTCTGGATCTGCGGGTGAAGTCCCCCCTCCACCGACCGGGCCGACGCGTGCGCGTGCGTAATGGGCGCACGATCACCCGAGCAGGGATCACCGCGTCATCGGTGCGTGGCACCAGCCGCTGTCGGTGGGCAGGGAGGTGTCGTGGTCGAGCAGTCGTCCGTCCCCGGCAAGCACCGCCGGCGGTCGTTTCGTCGTCAGGGTTCTGGGTAGTTGATCGACAGACAGTGACGGCGCCTCCGGCGCCGTTTCCTGTCAGATTTCCTCGTCTGTCCAGCAGCCGGCAGATTCTCCGCTCAAATGAAAATCGCACCTTGAGGGGCCCACCACTGCTATGGACAACGCCTGGGATTCAATGAGCCAGCACGAGCTTTTAGCGGAACTGGACATCGTCGAGCGGGCCATTGGCCGCACGTCCACCTTCGACCGCCGGACCGACGAGGTCGGCCGGACCCGAGTACGCGTCAGTCGGGAACTGCTGGCGTTGGCGGAGCGCGAATACCTGATCGTCGCCGAGCTACGCCGCCGCCGCCAGGTGCAGCTAGCCGCCTGACTCACCCAGGCTCAGGTGCTCGAAGAGGCGGACATCAGTTCCCGGTGCACGTTGCTCGAGGGGCCACCCAGTGGGATGGGGCAGGGCCCAGCGGGTCGTTCCGGATCGGCGACAAACGCCATCGCTTGAAGAGGCCCGGGAGCTGTCCACCTCGCGGTGACCATCGTGCAGTTGGCGCGGGACGGTCAAATCACGAGGCGATGACCACTGTGGCAGGCCGAAGAATGCCTTCTCGGGTTTGATGGGGGACGCCGAGACGCATTGGACATTTGAGGGCACCCACTTCCCAGCTCCGTGCGGAGCTATCCGACGGAATGGACAACGACAAGTTATGGCTGTGAGCCGCTCGCGGGACGAAGATCACCAGCTCTGATCCACCGTTGACGGCCGTCTGCACCGCGTACCCGGCCCGATCATTGCTGCCGGTCTTTTCACCCACCAATCGAGCTGGCCTCCTGGTGGCCATGAGGCCGCCGCATTCTCAAAGACCATTGCGGAACCCGATCAGCGCGTGGGCCCGGAAGAGCTCGGCCTGGACCCGCACTACCGTGCTCGACCTACCCGGCTGGAAAGGCGGCCAAGCCGCTAGCTGCCTTCCAACATTGGACGGTATCGCGGTCAGCACGGCAGGCTGGCTGGAGCAGACGAACCGAGACGATGTGATCCTCCTCGGCCACTCCACCGGCGCCCAGTCGGTCCTCCGAACTGCCCTGCTGGTGCCCGATCTGGGTCGTAGGAGTCGTTCTCGCGGGTCCCACCTTCGACCCCGATGCCCGCACCGTTCCCGCGCTGCTGCGGCGTCTCCTGACGACCATCCCACGCGAGGCCCCGGCCGAGCTGCCGACCGTGGTCCGTCTTACCTGGCCAGCGGCGGCCTGCTGCTGCTGCGGTTCATCCTGCCCCGACCAGCCCGAACAGCTCATCGTCCAATTGCCCATGCCAGCGTTGGTCATCACCGGCGAACGTGACGGCTTTGCACCACCCGGCTGGGCGGATCGCCTCGCTCAGCTCGGCTCCGCGCCACTCCAGATCATTCCCGGCGCCCACAATGCCTGCTTCCCCCATCCCAAAGAAGCCGACACCGCCCTCCACGCCTGGGCCAGCCAACTACGCCACTAACTTGACGTTTCGGTGGCGATCGGATTCCTATAACCGCGAGGACCGGATCTTGGCGAGTCGTGCTTGCGCTTCGGCCATGATGCGTACGACCGAGGCCGCCACGCTCGCGAGCCCTTTTGGATCGGTGCTGGTGACGCTTGGCTGAGTCGGCCACTTGATCAAGATTGCGGGCGGACGGCCTGTCGGCTGATATAACTCAATGGTCAGTCGGTCAGCCCGCGTGACCTCGCCTGCGGCAAGCACAATGGGGAGGATGTGGTCACGGTGACCTCCGGAGTCATCGAGGCCTCGGCGAGCGGTGCAAGCGCGAACCGGGGCCGCGTAATTGGGCCAGAAAGAAGAACTGCCGCGCTCGATCTGGCCTACGCACCACCGTTCTCCCCGGCCTTGGGACCCAGTCTGGTGGCCGCACGCCAAGCCGCCGCGGCCGTCCGCGACACCCGCTGAAGGCCCTGCGGCGGACTGATCTCTTGATGCTGCGCCTGCCGTGGCAGACCGAAATGCCAAGATCGCGGTCTGTCTCCTTGACCTCACCCGCTTATCTACCCTCAAGCCCGGCTCCTGAGGTCAGGCTCCCGGGACACTTCCCGTCCGACGTACCCCGTCTCATTCTCAGAATTCGATGTTGGATACACCTGGTGCACCACCGGAAGTAGCTCGGGTTGGCCTGACCGCCCCGGGGCGCGTACCCCCTTCCGGTGGGTGTGACGATGAGCCTGCACAAGCTCACCGCCGGGTCGGGTTATGACTACCTGACCCGGCAGGTTGCTGCGCTGGACGCGACCGACAAGGGCCACACTGGGCTCGCCTCGTATTACACCGAACGGGGCGAGTCGCCTGGGGTGTGGATCGGGTCCGGCATGGAGGGAATCGACGGTTTGGATGTCGGCGACCCGGTGACGGCGGAGCAGATGCGCGCTCTGTTCGGGTGCGGGTTGCATCCGTTGGCCGAGTTGCGGCTGCAGCAGCTGGAAGGCCCCGACCTCACTGGACAGGACTTCGGTGACGTCATGCGGTTGGGGGCACCGTTCAAGATCATGAACGAGGCAACGCCGTTCCGGGTCGAGGTGGCCAAGCGGATCGCTGCTCTCAACGCCTTAATAGGGGAGCCGGTCGACGTCGCGGTCGCGGCGGCTGATCGGGCGCGGATTCGGACGCGGTGGCTCGGGAGTTCTTTGTCGCTGAGCATGGCCGTGCCCCGATTGATGCTGCCGAGTTGGCTGGGCAGATTGCGAAGAGCTCACGTCCCCGGGCGCAAACCGTCGCCGGTTTCGATCTGACGTTTTCGCCGGTGAAGTCGGTGTCGAGCTTGTGGGCGGTCGCCGAACCGGCGGTGGCGGCGGCGATCGAACGGGCCCATCAGGCCGCGGTCAACGACGCGCTGAGCTTCATCGAGCAGCAGGCCCTATTTACCCGGACCGGCCCGCAAGGGATCCGGCAGGTTAACGTGCGTGGCCTGGTCGCGGCCGCGTTCACCCACCGCGACAGCCGGGCCGGCGAGCCGGATCTGCATACCCATGTCGCGGTGGCGAACAAGGTGCAGACCCTCGACGGGCGCTGGCTGTCGATCGACGGCCGGGTGTTGTTCAAGGCAAAGGTTGCCGCGTCGGAGACCTACAACACATCCATGGAGCAGCACCTCCGCGACGCGCTGGGGGTGCGGTTCGCGGCGCGTCCTGGTGCCGATTCGGGCAAGCGGCCGATCCGGGAAATTGTTGGCGTCGACCCCCGGTTGAACCAGCGCTGGTCGACAAGGCGGGCCCATATCAACATCCGCCGCGGCGAGCTCGCCGTCCAATTTCAACATGATCATGGTCGACCACCGACACCGGTCGAAGCGCTACACCTGGCCCAGCAGGCAACGTTGCAGACCCGCGACGCCAAGCACGAACCTCGATCACTCTCCGAGCAGCGCACCACCTGGATGAACGAAGCCGCAGCGGTGTTAGGCGGCAGTGAGGCCGTCGCCTCAATGGTCGCGACGACACTCACCCCCGCCGCAGAAACCCCGCGCGTGGCCGACGCCCACTGGGTCGCACAGACCGCCGACCGGGTGCTGGCCGCCATGGAGGAGACCCGGTCCGACCTGGCAGATGTGGCACGTCCGCGCCGAAGCCCTCCGCCATGTTCGCGCCCTAGACGTGCGTGCCGAGCACGCGAACACGCTGGTGGATCTCCTCGTTAAAGAGGTCCTCGAGCACCGATCAGTAGCCCTGGCCGCACCACCAGACGGCATCGAAGAACCGGAAGGCTTGCGGCGGGTCGATGGATCGTCGGTTTACACCATCGCCGGCGCCGACCTCTACACTTCCCAGCGGATCCTCGACGCCGAACGGCGCCTCCTCAACGCCGCAGGACGTCTCGATGGAGCATCGGTCGAGCAGACGGCGGTCGACCTGGCGTTGCTGGAGATGGCGGCGAACGGCACAGCACTCGATGCTGGGCAAGCCTCGCTGGTCTGGCAGATGTGCACCTCTGGTGCTCGACTACAGCTCGCGATCGCTCCCGCCGGCGCAGGCAAGACCACGGCCATGCGCGCCTTGACCCTAGCCTGGACCGGAGACGGCGGCCAGGTCATCGGCCTCGCCCCGTCCGCTGCCGCCGCTGCCGTGCTAGGGGAGCAAACCGGCATCCGCACCGACACTTTGGCCAAACTGACCTGGTCGCTCGGAAACGGCGGACTCCCGGACTGGGCGGCAGCGGTCGGACCGTCGACTTTGTTGATCATCGATGAGGCGGGCATGGCTGACACCTTGTCCCTCGACACCGCCGTGCAGTTCGCCATCAGTCGTGGCGCCAGTGTCCGCCTGATTGGTGATGATCAACAACTCGCCGCGATCGGAGCCGGCGGCGTCCTCCGCGACATCAAGCACAGTCACGGCGCCCTGCAGCTCACCGAGCTACACCGCTTCACCGACCCGGCCGAAGCACAAGCCTCACTCGCCCTGCGGGAAGGCGATCCCAGCGCACTCGGCTTCTATCTCGATCATGACCGTGTTCATGTCGGTGATCTGGGCAAGATCACCGAGGATGCGTTCGCTGCATGGATTTCCGACCGAGCCGTCGGACTCGACGCGATCATGCTCGCGCCGACCCGCGAGCTCGTCGCTGAGCTCAACCGCCGCGCCCGCGAGCATCGTCTCGACGGTGCCCCGGTCGTGCAAGAAGTGCGTCTCGGGGACGGAAACCGGGCGAGTGTCGGAGATGTGATCATCACCCGCAGCAACGATCGACGCCTCCGATTCTCAGCTACCGACTGGGTCAAGAACGGCGACCGCTGGACCATCGCCCACGTCAACCGACAAGGTGGGCTCACCGTCCGGCACAACCAGAGTCAGCGCATTATCCGGCTGCCCGCCGATTACGTCAGCACCTCGACGGGTCTCGGTTACGCCACCACCATCCATTCCGCCCAAGGCGTCTCCGCCGACACGATGCACGGCCTGTTGACCGGGCAGGAGTCCCGACAGCAGCTGTACACCATGCTCACCCGCGGCCGGCACGCCAACCACCTTTACCTCCAAGTCGTCGGCGACGGCGACCCCCACAGCATCATCCGACCCGACACCATCTCACCGCGCACACCGACCGAGACCCTGCAGCAGATCCTCGCCTGCGATGAAGCGCCGGTCTCCGCCAACACCTTGCGGCGCGAGCTCAACAACCCAGCGGCCCGGCTCTTCCAGGCGGTCCAGCGATACACCGACAGCCTCCACGTCGCATCCGAACAGATCCTCGGAGCCCAGACCGTCGCAGAACTCGACCAAGCCGACCAGTACCTCCCCGGACTCACCGACGAACCGGCTTGGCCGACCCTGCGGGCACATCTGCTCGCCCTCGCGGCCGAAAGTGGACAGCACCCACTGCGCCACCTGCTGACAGCGGCCAGTGGACGCGACCTTCACACCGCGGGCGACATGGCCGCCGTCCTCCACTGGCGCCTCCCAGAGCTCACGCATACCAACCCAGGTCCGCTGCCCTGGCTCCCCGGCATACCAGAAACGCTCCATGCTTATTCCGTCTGGGGGCCCTACCTGACCAAGCGATCCCAACTCGTCGCCGACCTCGCCGCCCAAGTCAAAAACCACGCCTGCCAAGGTGACGGCGCGCCAGTTTGGGCTGCGCCAGGAAGCCACCCAAACACCGACCTCATCGGCGACATCGCAGTATGGCGCGCCGCCAACGGCATCAACCCCCGAGACCCGCGACCAACCGGAGAAACCCAACTCGAAACGCTCCCTTCCCTGTGGAAACAACGCCTCGACCGGCATATCGCGCGTGCCACCGACCCGCAAGCAGATACAAAGGCCGACGAGCGACAGACACGAGGCACCGCCCGCAGCAGCTATAACAACCGGCAGCGCCCATACCGAAAACCCGAACGGCGTCCCAGCGGGCCGGCCGCGCCCCGCCGATAGCACAGGCCACAGTCGTCACATCGCAGCGCCCGGAACACGAGGATGCACTCGACGCGGCCACGGCAGACAGGCAGCACACTGGCGAATCTGGCTCTTCCTTCAGATCAAGAGCCTTGCTGCGCTCGGCCGGCGGCGCGTGCCCTCGCTTCGCTGCGGGCCGCGCCGGCCCCTATCACCGACACTATTTGCTTGCCGCCCAATTGGGGAGCCCTAGTTTGGTGCTCAGGCTGCTCGCACGCTCCGGCAAGGTTCCTTTCGAGAGGAACGCTGGCCCCTCTGAAGGCAGGGGCTGCAGTCGGTGGGCTGCCTGTCAAACGGCGAGCCAGCGCGGGCCGCGCCGGCTGAATGGTGCGCTGACAGAATCTTTCTGAGGCTTGAAACGGCGACAGGAGAGTGAGGACTTGGCTCGGTCATCTCAGCGGCGCTACGCGGCTGTTCCCGATCATCGGGGACCCCATCAAGTACGTTGAGTCGCCGATGCGTCTTACTCGCACGTTCGATGATCGCGGCTACAACGGCATCTGCGTTCCGATGCAGGTGGCGGCCGATGACCTCGACGCTGTCATGGCGGGTCTCACGGCTTCGCGGAACGTCGACGGGATCCTCGTGACCATGCCGCACAAGTTCACCGTCTTTACCCACTGCGCCACGAGTTCTGAGCGCGCCAAGATGCTGGGGGTCGTGAGCGTCATCCGCCGCAATCTGGACGGAAGGTGGCACGGCGACATGCTCGACGGCCTCGCCTTCGTGAAGGCGCAGAAGGACCATGGAGCTGAGACCGAGGGAGCGCTGGTCCTCCTCGTCGGCGCCGGCGGCGCAGGCAGCGCGATCGCCATCGCCCTGCTCGAGGCTGGGGTCGGCGAACTCATCATCCACGACGCCGACGAGTCGCGGGTTACCACTCTGCTGACGCTGCTCAAGGATCTCGGCCGAGGGCGGGTGAGTGCCGGGCCGCCGGATCCGACCGGCTGCGATCTGGTGTGCAACGCGACTCCCATGGGCATGGAGGAGAATGACCCGCTTCCCGTCGATGCTGCGCTGCTGAGATCGTCGATGTTCGTCGGCGATGTGATCGCCGGACACGGCACCGCATTCCTCCAGGCTGCGGAATCCGTCGGCTGCAAGACGGCCAACGGCGGAAACATGGTCGAGGCCGCGCAACACGTTATGGCGGACTTCATCCTGCGAAAGACAGATTCCCCGACGGGGTGACGGCAACACTCCAGCAAGGTGATCGTGCTGGCTCGCACCATTGAGGACGAGTCTCGTGGAAAGCTAGAGCAGGTCTCAGGGAACAGAAGCGGTAAGCTTGCGTGCCCCTGACATGCCCCCGTTGATCCGTCATCGACCGTCACCTGCCCCGGACTATCGGGCATAGCCCAGCGCACACCACACCAACCATCGGCCACCGTCATGCACCGGACTCGCTTGTGATGCGTAGATCGCCAAAATCGAACACGGCCAAGCGTCATGCCCTCAACGTCGGTGGGAGTTCACTGGTGCCGACCCTGGCGATAAGGTCCAGCCATGCAACGTCAAGCCCGAGCACCCGAGACCCAGCCGTTCGGCGTGGAAGCGTTTGAGGCCAGCGACGGCACCGTTTTGCGGTGGCTGGGCATGGCCGGGTTCTTGATCAACAGTCGCGGCACGACGGTGATGATTGATCCCCTGCTGGGCGGTTTCGACATGTCGGTGATGATCGAATTTCCGATTGCCGCCGACGACGTGCCGAAGTTGGACGCCGTGCTGGTCACGCACAGCGACAACGACCACTACAGCGTGCCCACTTGCGGTGATCTGGCACGGGTGACCGGTGAGTACCACTCGACGCAGTACGTGGCTTCGCTGATGAAAGAACAAGGCTTGCCGGCGTACGGTCACGACATCGGTGAGCAGTTCGCGATCGGACCGGTGGGTGTGCAGGTCACGCCCGCCGACCATGCGTGGCAGAACGAGTCCCCGGGCGCGAGCGATCGCGTCTTCCAGCCGGAGGACTGCTGCGGCTTCTGGATCGACACACCAGATGGCACCATCTGGGCACCGGGCGATTCGCGGCTCATCCCCGACCATCACCTGCGCATGCCGCCCGCCGATGCCATGCTGTTCGACTTTTCCGACAGCGAGTGGCACTTCGGACTCGACGGAGCGGTCACGATGGCGAACGCCTACCCACTTACCCCGTTGCTGCTGTACCACTGGGGCAGCGTGGATGCTCCCGACTTTCCGCCGTTCAACGCCGACCCGGGCTCATTGCCGGACCGGGTGGAAAATCCGGAACGCATCCAGATACTGGCGCCCGGCGAGCCATTCGTGCTGCGGCGACTGCAAGGCTGATCAGACGGGCCCCGAATCTCAGTCGCCGAAGACTTCTTCCGCCAAGCGGTCAGTCCTCCTTATCCCAAGTCCGGTACAGCCAGAAGAACCGGCGAAGATGTGCCCCTGTGTCCCCCCGCCTTGAGACACCACGACTCCCGAACAGCCAGCTCTCGCTACTTGCACATCGCCAAGTTGCTCGGCCCCCGGCTGGTGCGCAGCATGGTCAACACTGCCGATCGCCGGCCCACGCCGGAGGAAGCGGTGCGGATGCTTGGGCAGAGCACGCCCGCGTACGAGCAGGCCGGCGTCACCCTCGCCTTTGGAAACCTATGAGCAGGTGCCGGTACGTGACTTGGTCGGCATCGTCGACGCCGTCGACTCACCTAACCTCGGCATCTGCCTCGACCCGGCGAACTGTGTTGCGGCGCTTGAGCTGCCGCGGACACGATTGAGCTCACTGCCCCGCGGGTGGCCAACGTCCGCGTCAAAGACTTCGCCTTCACCCGACAGGCCGGCTGGGTCGGGTTCTGCCTCGTCGGCGCGCCGCTCGGCGACGGGCTGTCGACTACGACCATCTGACCCAGACCGTGCAACCCGACCGGCGTGGGATCAGCCAGGTGGTTGAGCATTGGCTGCCCTGGCAAGGGGACAGCCTCACCACTGCCAACACCGAAGACCAGTGGACCCGCCACAAGCTTGACTACCTAAGGAGCAAGCAAGCATGACCGACAGCATCACTTCCACCGGCCAGCTGACCATCGCCGTGATCGGCGCCGGCGGCAAGATGGGCATGCGCGTGTCGGACAATCTGCAGCGCAGCACCCACACTGTGTACTACAGCGACAACTCGCCGGCCGGGCAGCAGCGCACCCGCGACGCCGGTCGCGAGGTCACCGACACACCAACCGCAGTCGCCGTTACCCACGTGGTCATCCTCGCCGTGCCCGACGTCGCGCTCGGCCCGGTCTCGGCCGAGGTCGTCCCGCAGCTGAGGCCGGGCACGCTATTGCTCACGTTGGACCCGGCCGCCGCCTACGCCAATCTGCTGCACCAGCGGGGTGATGTCGAGTACGCCGTAGCCCATCCGTGCCACCCCTCGGTGTTCCTGCAGCGCAAGACCGAGGCGGAGCTGAATGACACGTTCGGCGGCATCGCCGCTGCACAAGACGTCGTTGCCGCCCTCCAGTCCGGCAACGAGGAGAAGATCACGATCGCCGAGAAGGTGATCCGGCTCATGTACGCACCGGTGATCGAGGTGCATTGGGTGAGCGTCAACAGCTGGCATACCTCGAGCCCACCCTCGTCGAGGTCGTGGCCTGCATGTTGGGCGACCTGCTGAACGAGGCGCTCCGCGAAACGGTGGACACGGTCGGAGTTCCGGAGGCTGCGGCTCGCGCCATGCTGTTCGGCCACGTCCAGGTCGCCCTCGCCAATGGTCTCCGCGGTGACAACCCGTTCTCCGACGCCTGCCTGATCGCCATGGACTACGGTCGCGACAAGATCATTAAGGATGACTGGAAGTCGATCTTCGACGACAACGAGCTCGACCACGTGCTGAAGCAGATGCTGCACCTGGACCACATCCACCGCTGATCCTGCTTTTGACCGGTATTCCAGGCAACACTTCGGCCAGTCGGCCCGGCGGTCCTGCCGCTCTGGCTGCCAAAAGCGCGGCGCCGGCAATGCGGCGCATTGACCCATCGTTGGAAGGATTGACATGACCATGTCAAAGCGCGCTCTGCGCGTCGCTGTGACGGGGGCGAACGGGAAGATCGGCCGGCCCGTGGTTGACGCCCTACGGCGGGCCGGGCCCGAGGTTGTGGGGATCGATCGTGGCCCCTCGGTTCGCGGTGACATCTTGTTCGCTCAAGGCGACCTGTCCGACTATGGGCAGGCCCACGACGTACTCGGCTCGGTCGGCTGGGACATTCTCGGGGACACGCGGGACGGCGCGTTCGACGTTGTCGTCCACCGCGCGGCGATTCCGCACCCACGAATGTTCAGCAACTCGGTGACGTTCAACAACAACATTGCCGTGTCGTACAACGTCCTCGAGGCATGCCGTCGTCTGGGCTTGAAGGACGTCGTGTTGGCGTCGAGCGAGACCGTACTCGGCGTGCCGTTCAGCGCGGACGTGTCCTATGTACCTCTCGACGAGGAGTCTCCGCGCCGGGGTAGCAACGCCTACGGCATGAGCAAGCTGTTGACCGAGTACCTCGCTGAGGAGTTTGTCAAGAACGACCCAGACCTGCGGGTGACGTCACTTCGGTTCTCCTATGTTCAGAATGTCGTGGAGTACCAGGAGTACCCAAGCTTCGCCGACGACCTCGATCGGCGGATTTGGGACCTGTGGGCCTACATCGACGCCCGCGACGCCGCAGATGCGGTTGAGAAGGCGTTGCACTACCAGCCGCGGGGGTTCGAGACGTTCCTGATCGCGGCCGACGATACGACCCAGCCCGTCCCGACTGCCGATCTGCTGCGCGCCAGGTTCCCGCAAGTGCCGGTCCGCGGCGAGCTTGGGGAATATCAGGGGCTGCTCAACAACGCCGCCGCCAGGGACAACTTGGCTGGTCACCCCTTCACAGCTGGCGCCACCACGCATCGCCATGACCGTGGGAGGCTGTCGTGGATTCGGTACGACTGGTACGTTCCGGGCTGCACGTGTATATGTGAAAGACCGTCCTGTTGATCAGCTGACTGACAATCAGGGTCGTCGAAATGGTTTTGCGGACGTACATGTTGTCGAAGACGGCGGTGTGGCGGCGGCACTAGCGGTGAGTGATCTGGACCGTTCCGTCACGTTGACGAGGGGAGCCTGCTGACGACCCAGCCTGGACACAGCGATTTTCAAGATCGCGGGCGCTCCCCACATGACTCCCTACATGGTCTCTATCGGCCCCTAATTCTTGCTCATCGCAAGTCCGTCACGTAGCCCCGGAAATGGGGTTTCACTAGGTAATATAGTCACGCGGTCTCATTGTTGATCATGGTCTGTTTCTAATCTGTCGGTCGTAGGTTCGATTCCTACCGGGGGCGCAATACGTGGCTCTGACGCGAAGATTCCCCTCGTGAGAGCCGCCTCATGCTGACGCAGCGGCCGGGGTCAGGGTGACTTGGTAGCCAAGCCGCTGGAGTTGGGCGGCCCCGCCACCGAAAGGATGCGCCGGCCGGTGCCGGCGTCAAGGCCGAGCCGCTGCGCGGTCGGCACACAGGCCGAGCCTTGACCCCGACCCTTAATCCGGCGCTGTTAGCAGTGGCGGAACCACCCACCAGCCGAGATGACGACCAAGATGATCATGTCAAGGAGGTACCCGAACTCATCTGTCAAGCGGTTACCGGAACTTGACATGGTCACGCGATGGCTGGCCTGGTGATTCTGGAGCGCGCGGGACGAGGCCCTCGCCGCTCGGCGGCGCGCCGGCCGACCCCCTCGAGCAAGTTGCGCCACATCGTTGTGATGCCATCCCGAGTAGTCCTCGTCGCTTGTGTTCTCGCGGTCACCGAGGAACAGCGACATGTGAGAGGCGCCGACGCCACGTCGCCCTACGTCCTCCAGTACGCCGACAACCCCTGTGTCACCTAGGGGAAGTTGGCGGCCGCGTGAGTCGTGGTCGCTGACGGTCGCCGGTGCCGATATGCGTCAAATAAGGGCCGAGTCGAAGAAGGAGATCAGTTCCTTGGCGATGGGTTCGGGTTCGAGTAGTGGGGCAAAGTGACCGACGCCCGGCAGTTCTCGCACGTGCGCGTCGACGACGTGCTGGGCCACGTAGCGTTCCACGTCGGCGAAGAAGGTGCCGAGCAGCGTCTGCTCGCCCCGCAGCAGCAGGACCGGCACGGCAACCTGCCCGAGCGCTTCCGGGTCAGTCGACCGCGGCCCCTCGTAGGACATGTCTTGCTGGAGGAATCGGAGCAGCGTGGGGATGCCGCCTGTCCATTGCTCGTAGAAGGGTGTCTCCTCCAGGGCGGCGATCTCGTTGTCGGTGCAGATCCCAGGGAGGAAAGCGTGAACCGCATCGATGATCCGCCCGTCGGCAGCCGCCGCGCCCACCTGCTGCATCGCGGCGCCGAAACGGGCGAGGTCGCCTTCTCCGCCCACCCCGATCACGCCGGGCTCGTAGATGGTAACGGCGGCCACGGAGTCACTGTGGGCGGCCGCACCCAGCACCCACGCGCCGCTGCCTGACCAGCCCACCAGGCAGACCGGTTCGCCGATGCTGTCGACGAACGCGATGACGTCCTCCTGCAGGCGCGGGGGTGAGTGGTCTGGGTTGTCGGAGGACAAACCTCGACCTCGCGTGCTCGGGAGGTAGCAGGTGTACCGGTCGGTGAGGTAGGGCAGCAGCGCCTTCCAGGCGATTTCGCCGTCCCCGTACGCGCCGTGGACCAGGATCAGTGGCGGTCCGTGCCCCTGAACCCGTCCGGCGATCTTGGTGCCGTCGGCGGAGACGGCGCGGTGGATCCGTTCGTTGGCCCTGGTGGCTGCTCCTGTTCGATGGGGTTCGTTGGCGTTGTCGACTGTCATCGTCACTCCCGGGTGTTGGCGCCGCTGTTCGGCGCCTCTACTGGGACGCTAGGTCGCGCGGCACGTCTCCGGCATCGGCGCGATTGACCAACTGCAGCCGCGGCTCTACGCGGTTGTGCGTAAGGGGCGGCGCCCTCGGGGTGCAGTTGTCATCCCGCGGTCGATGGCGTAGCGCGCGGCCTGGGTCCGGGAGGTGACACCGATCTTGTTGAAGATGTTCGTCAGGTGGCGAGCGACTGTCCGATCGCTGATGTAGAGCGCCTCGCCGATCTGCCGGTTGGAGCGTCCGTCGGCAACGAGCGCCAGCACCTCGCACTCGCGCAGCGTCAGCCCCGCGGGCGATTCCCACGTCGGCGGGTGCACGCCCAGCCGCTCATACACGGCCTTTGCACGCTCGACCTCCGCGGCGGCGGAGACCGCGTCACCGAGCGCCCGGTAGGCATCGGCGAGCCGGATACACATACCGGCGGCGTCGTACGCTGCGCCCAGTTCGTGCCAGCGCCGACAGGCCTGGCGCAGCACCGGGAGAGCTTCCTCTGGCTGACCCTCGGCCAGCAGCACCGCGCCACGTGCCGCGGCAGCCATCGCCTCCAGTCCCGAGGTCGCGCACGTCGCCGCCGTCGCCTCGAGCTCGGAAGCGGCGGCCACCGCGTCGTCCAGGCGTCCCGCGGCGATCGCGATCTCCACCATCGCCGCACAGAGCGGGGCGCGGGACAAAGGGTCGGCGCCGACTGCCGCCACGGCCGAGCGCACCGATGTGGCGGCCCCCCCGGCGTCACCCGTCCGGAGCTGCAGCAGCGCCCGTCCCGGTTGCGGGTCCCGCCCGCGGGCGTGCGCCTCGTCGTACGCGTCGGCGGCGCCCGGGTCGCCCCGCAACCGGCGCGCCTCGGCAACGGCGTACCAGGCTTCCGCGGCATAGTCGATCCGGCTGGCGTCGAGGTCCACCACGACCCGCAGCGCAACCTGTTCGGCCTCGTCCCATTCGCCACGGAGCAACAGAAGCTGAGCCCGGTGTACTCCGCACAGGCCCCCGAACAACACCGCCGCGGGGAACGTGGTCAGCCACCGCTCGGCCAAGTCGGTCCAGCGGGTCATGCGGCGTACGTCGGCGACCTCGTGACAGGCCGCGATGGTGTGACAGTAGAGGGTGCCTGAGATGAACGGTGCGAGCTGGCCGTCTAGGACAGTGACCATAGCCTCGTCGAGGAGCGCCAGCCCATCGACCAGGTGGCCTGACCTGATCAGGGCGCGGCCTTCGCCGTTCATGCCTATAGCAATCAGATCGGGCGCATCGACCCGGCGGCCGAGGTCCTGCACCCGGCGGGCCGCGTCCATCGCCGCCGCCGGTTGGCCGGCCATGAGACTCGCCTCCACGGCGGTGAAGCTGAGCAGGTACCCGTGCACCGGGCACTCCGGGATCCCCTCTGCCAGACGTCCGGCGCGGCCCAACCAGCCCACAGCTTGCGGCTCGTCGCCTCGCGAAATGTGAAAGATGCCGAGGACCATGGCGGTCCGCGCGGCCTCGGCCGGTCGGGAGTCAGCCAAGAAGGCGTCGTAGGCAGCGGCGCCGAGGCGCAGGTTGTCCTCGATGCGGCCCAGCCACCACACGGCATCGGCGTAGGCTGCGAGGTCGTCCGCGGTGAGTCGCTCGGGCGGAACCGCGTCGAAATGCGCTGCGGCGGAGCGCCAGTCCTGTGCTGCGTAGGCCCGCCGTGCCCGGGTCAGGCTGTCCCCGTGCTCATCCACCTGCCGTCCTTCGTCGACGGACAACAGGCTACTACCGACCCCTGCGAGCGAGGCCGGCTCAGGGACGTCGCCTTGTCCCACGCGTGCTGCGCGGGGTTTCGGAGGCGGCCTCGGTTGAGGCGAACGCTGAGGAGTTGTATGCAGCCTGAGTCGCCCGCGCTCTTGTGGGATGCCAGGCGCGCTGCTGGGTTGATCCGCGAGTTTGTCGCCGATCGCACGCTGGAGGACCATCAGGCCGAGGTGATGCTGCGGTCGACCGTGGCGTCACTGCCGCGGTAACAGCATCAGTGCCATATCGATCATGCCGGTAGGAGATCAGGTGCGGCCTGTCAGGTCAGACGTGGGCCGGGCCGTGCGTGCTCGGCTGAGCACGAAGGCGGCGATGGTGAAGAGCAGCATCGCGACTGGTCCAAAAGGCGCAGCATGATCGACGGCCCCGATGACTCCGGCTAAACCCAATGGAATCGTGGCGGTTCGCGGAGCCCCCGCCTGGCTCAGCGCAACTGCGGAGGCGATGATAGCGACCGCCCACGACAAGGTGCCGATGAGATAGATCGTCAGGGGCACGGGTTGATGCACGAGGTCGGCAAGGGCATCGCTGGCCCCCGGCAGTGCGGCCTG
>DASUYM010000319.1:0-5994 GCA_036377435.1 Propionibacteriaceae bacterium | reverse complement strand
GAGAGCGAGCGCGATACCGCGGGTGAGCCGGCGCGGGGGCGGCAGCAGACGACTCACACGGTGCCTTTCACCTCGGGACGGATACAGAGAAGGCCGCCCGCGAGGACGGCCTTCCGGTGTTACTGGTCGGGGTGACAGGATTTGAACCTGCGACCTCTTCGTCCCGAACGAAGCGCGCTACCAAGCTGCGCCACACCCCGTAGCTGCACCAAGCCCCGGAGAGTCTAGCCCATCGCCTTGCGCCCGCTCGCACCGTTCGTGGCAGCAGGCCGGATTTCGCCGCAACTATGCGGCAGAAGTCTTGCCGCTGACGGTCGTCAAGGTGAGCAGGGTTGCCTCAGGAGGGCAGGCAAACCGGATCGGCGCGTATGGCGAAGTCCCGACACCCGCGGAGACGTTCAGCCACGCCGTTCGACCGCCAGCGCTGTGCTTCGAGAGGCCCTTGGCACGCCGAGTGTCAAGGTCACAGTTGGTGACCAGCGCACCGTAGAACGGGACGCATACCTGGCCGCCGTGCGTGTGCCCCGCAATGATCAGATCGTGGCCGTCGGACGCCATCGCGTCGATCACCCGGCCGTACGGCGCGTGCGTGACGCCAATCGCGACATCGATCTCGTCATGATCAATCGGCCCGGCGACCTCCGCGTACCGATCTTGATCAATGTGGGCATCGTCGGTCCCGCGGAATCCAAGCCGGATACTCTTGATCTCCAACGACGCGCGCGTATGCGTCAGGTCGATCCATCCGGCCTCTTTGAAGCCGTGTGCAAGATCTTGCCAAGGCAGCGTGCGTTCGGGAAGTCGATCGCTTCGGCTCGGACCTTTCAGATACCGCAGCGGGTTCTTGAACTTCGGCGCGTAATAGTCATTCGCACCCCAGACATAGACGCCCGGACAATCAAGCAACCGACCAAGGCTGCCCAGCACGTACGGCACCGCCTCCTCATGCGCAAGGTTGTCGCCGGTGTTGATCACCAGGTCCGGCTCCAGCGCGCCCAGGGTGGACAGCCAGCGCTGCCGGGCCCTCGCAAATGGCGTCATGTGGACGTCGGACACGTGCAGTACCCGAATGGGTCGCGCGCCCGGGGGAAGCACCGGTACAGCCACGCGACGCAGCCGGAACGCATTCACCTCATACAGCCCGGCGTATGCCAAGCAGCCGGCTCCGACCCCTCCGACGCCGAGCAGGCCCTTGACGATCGACTTGGCCGTACGGTTCCCAGACATAATCAGAAGGCTACAAGCGCGAGCTGCTGCCACACTGGTCGCATGTCAGATGCACCACACACGCTCAAGGAGCGCCTCCGCTCCGACCTGACCGAAGCGATCAAGGATCGCGACAAGGTCAGGTCCGGCACGATCCGGATGGTGCTCACCGCGATCACTGAGGCCGAGGTGGCGGGTTCGAAGGCAATTGAGCTATCCGATCAACAGGTGCTTGACGTGGTCATCCGAGAGGCCAAGAAGCGCCGTGAGGCTGAGGAGGCCTACGCCAACGCGGGTCGCTCCGAGCTGGCCGAGAAAGAGCGTGCAGAATCCGACGTGCTGGCCGACTACCTGCCGCAGCAGTTGACGCAGGACGAGATCACCGCCATCGTTGCCGACGCCATCGCTTCGACCGGAGCGGCGGAACTTGGCATGAAGAGCATGGGCAAGGTCATGGCGCAGGTGACGCCGCAAACCAAGGGGAAGGCAGACGGCAGCGTGGTCGCCGCAGAGGTCAGGCGTCAGCTGTCCAGTTGAGCCGCAGAGCTCCATGCGCCCTTCGACAAGCTCAGGGCGCATTGAGCGGGCTCAGGGTCAGCTTTTCTGACGAGCTGTGGCCGCAAGATCGCTATCTACCTACGTGGTGGGAAGATCGGCGGCAGCGTCGGAGGCGGCCGAACCGGGTCCTGCTGATTTTTCTTCTTTTCCTCTTGCGCCTTCTTCTTGGCGGCCTTCTCCGCAGCGACAACGGCTGGATCGCGCCCGTTCGAGTACACCGCGTACACCATGCCGAACTCCGAGATCCACGAGCCTGGACTGGGTGACCAGCCGATGAATCCGTACTTGGGCACCTTGTCGTGGTATGTGTACCGCTTCTCCACCGTGAAGCCGAGCCGCTCGAGCTTCCTCGTTGCGGCGGAAATGCTCAGGCCGCTAAGACTCGGCACCTTCACCTGCTTGCCGACCTGGATCTTGCGCGGTGGCTGGCTGAACCCGGTCTTCGGGATCTGCTGGAAGTACTTCTCCATGACCGGCTTCCAGATCTTCATGCCGGCGTCGCCGCTGCCGGAGCCTTCCAGGAAGACACCCGTAGACGGCACTCGATAGCCCTTCACACCGGAACGGCGGTAGTAACCGGCGCCCCTCTTGATGAAGGGCTTCTTCGTGTTGTCGACAGAGATCATGGCCACGCCGGCGATCTCAGGCGTGTAGCCCGCGAACCACACGGCCTCGTTGCTGTTGATCGTTCCCGTCTTCCCGGCAATGGCGCGACCGTCGTAGATCTTGGCGCGCTTGCCGGTGCCCTTGTCGACCACCGACTTGAGGACCTTGTTAACGCCATCCGCGACGTCCTTGTCGACCACCCGCCTGCAGTTGGCATCTGGGACTGCGAGGTTCTTACCAGAACGGGTTGTGATCTTGGAAACGATGATCGGGTCGCAGTGGATGCCGCGGGCTGCGAAGGTCGCATACGCCTCAGCCATGGAGAGCGGGCTCACCTCGACGGTACCGAGGGTGAACGACGGCTTGTCTTGATATTCCTTGACGATGTCAACCGGGGGTTGGCCGATACGTGCCCCAACCTTCACACCGGTCCTCGCGGCCATCTTGGTAACCCGGCACATGCCGGCCGCCAACTCCAGTTGGATGAAGTAGGTGTTCACGGAGAACTGCGTGGCCTCCATCATCCCGATGGTCTTGCTGTGCCCGACGGAGTTTCTCACGACCCAGCGGTCCCAAACGCGCTCGCGTCCACGGCACGATGTGTACGGCCGGCCGGTGAAGTTGAGGGGTGACTTGGCATTGAACTTCTTGCTGATCGGAATGCCCTTCTCCAAGGCTGCGGCGAGTGTGAACAGCTTGAAGGTCGAGCCTGCCTGATATCCCTGGATGCCGCCCATGGCCGGATCCGCGGCCAGGTTCCAATAGGTCTGCCCTTTCTTGGCGTTGCTGCCCATCACCGGTCTGCTTTGTGCCATTGCGATGATCAACCCGGTACCTGGCTGGATCATGTTCATAGTCGAGATGACCGGGTCCCGCGGGCCGACCACCGCGCTGACTTTCTTCTCCGCCAAATCCTGAGTCTTGGGGTCGATCGCAGTCTGAATGACCAGCCCGCCGCGGTTGATCATGTTCTCGCGGTCATCCTCGGTCTTACCCAGGCTGGGCGTGTTGAGCAGCGTGCGTCGCACGTAGTCGCACAGGAACGGGTAGCGCGTGCCGACGCAACCGTTTCGGGTCTTCTTGACCTTCTTCTGGTTGAAGCCCGTCTGCTTCGCGTCTTTGGCTTGGTCGAGCGTGATCAACTTGAGTTCGACCATCCGGTTGATCACGACGTCCCGACGGTCGAGTGCTGCGCTGGGGTTGCGGACCGGGTTGTTGCTGTCCGGGTTCTGCACCAGACCAGCCAGCATCGCCGCCTGGACCAATGTGAGCTTCGAGGCTTTCGTGGAGTAGTAGTGCCGGGCCGCTGCCTCGACGCCGTACGCGCCCTGGCCGTAGTAGGCGATATTGAGGTAGCGCTCCAAGATCTCATCCTTGGAGAACTTCTTCTCCATCGCGATCGCGAAGCGCAGCTCGCGAATCTTGCGCTGCATGGTTGGTGCCTGGGCATCCCTCACACATTGGATATCACCCTTCGCCTGGCACGCCTCGATCTGCACCATCTTGACGTACTGCTGGGTGATGGAAGAGCCACCTTGAGTGGTGCCGCCGGCGGCAGAGTTGCGTACCAGCGCACGCATCGTTCCCTTGAAGTCCAGGGCACCGTGTTCGTAGAAGCGATGATCCTCGATGGCAATCTGCGCCGTCCGCATGATTGGAGCGATGTCCTTCAGCTTCACGGGGATCCGGTTCTCGTCGTAGAAGTACGCGAGGGTCTTGCCGTTGCCCATCAGCACCTTGCTCCGGGTGGCCGGTGCAGGCGTGGCAAGCTCAGCCGGCAAGCTCTCCAGCTCGGCGGCCGCGGCCCTGCTGGTGACCCCCGCCATACCTGCGAAGGGAATGAACAATCCAGCGACCAGAAGACCAGCGAGAATGCTGACGACGACGAACATCACCAGCGAGTACGCGAAGCTCCCCATGCGCTTTGGCGTAAACGGCACGGCTCCCAGCCTACGGGAGCGAACCGACCGGACTGAGTCACGTACTGATACCAAATCTTGACCTGAGGGCACTTTTTGGCCAAATGTCAAGCAACCAAAGGTCACAAAACGGCAAACATCCCGAAACGAATCTAGTCACATCGAAGAACCCATGCGTAGCGTTTCATACCGCCGTGCCAAACGGGCCGGGGAAAAGCCCGGTACGGCGAAGTTTCACGAAGGGGAGATGCAGCGTGCCTGCAGTGCAACGTGAAGACTGGACCATGCGTGCCAAGTGCCGGGGGATGCAGGATGCCCTGTTTCCGGAGGCGTCCGACCAAAAACGAGCCCGACTCGTATGTTCAGGATGCCCAGTGCGCTTCGAGTGCCTGGCCGAGGCTCTGGACAACCGGATCGAGTGGGGCGTTTGGGGCGGCATGACCGAGCGGGAGCGGCGACTGTTGCTTCGACAGCGGAGTGATGTCACCTCGTGGCGCTCGATCCTGGTCGGCAAGTCGAACCCGCAAGCGGCGCAGCCGGCGCCGTCGGGCTCTCAGTCCTTGTCGGACAGGAGCGCACCGACGCGACGGAGCGCCGCCAAATCGGTGACATCGGTCGGCAAGGACTGAACCTGGGTTTGGGCCACCGCCGGACGCGCTGCGGCGAAGCGTTCCATCATTCGTGTTTCGGTTTCGATGGTGCGCATCAGTGCCGCGTGACGGCGCAGTGCCTCCACCTCCAGTACGGCTGAGGTTTCCGCAAGGTCCTCTGCCAGCGACAGAGCTCGTTCCGGGGAGATTGTCAGCATTGAGGTGTGAACCCGGTTGAGCACCATGCCCGAGAGTGGCATGCCTTCCTCGGTGAGCCGGTCCACAAAGTAGGCGGCCTCTCGAAGCGCGTCATGCTGCGGTGTCGCGACCACCAGGAACGTGCTGTGCCGCGACGACAGCAGCTCGAACGTCGATGTGGCCCGCTGCCGGAATCCGCCGAAAAGTGCCTCGAACGCGCGGACAAAGGTCTGCACGTCGCCGAGGATCTGCGCGCCGAGGATCTTGGTCATCACGGCGGAGATCATGCTGAACCCGGCGCTCATCAGTCGCAGCGGACCGCGTGCGGGATGCAATAGCAACCGTAGGAACCGGCCGTCGAGAAGTGCGCTCAGATGTTCGGGGGCGTCCAGGAAATCAAGGGCTGAGCGTGCCGGTGGAGTGTCCACCACGATGAGATCCCAGGTGCCGTGGGCCTCTGCTTCGCTGTGCAGCTGCCCGAGCTTCTCCATTGCCATGTACTCCTGGGTGCCGGAGAACTCCGAGGACAACGCAACGTAGAACTGGTTTTCCAAGATCGCGGCTGCCTTCTCGGGCGTTGAATGCGCAACCACCACGTCGTCGAAGGTGCCTTTCATGTCGAGCATCATCGCGTCCAGGCTGCCGCCCGCCGCAGTATCGATCATGGTCACCGGGCGAGGAGTGTTGTCGAGCTCCCCGACGCCGAGCGAGTGCGCCAGCCGGCGTGCCGGGTCGATCGTCAGTACCACGACCTTCCGGCCAGCTTCTGCGGCGCGGACCGCGATCGCGGCGGATGTGGTCGTCTTGCCGACCCCACCCGAGCCGCAGCAGATAATGATTTTGGTTTCCCGGTCGCCGATGATCTTGTCGATGTCGAGGAAGGGCACCGCCGACTGGAAAGCGCTTCCGTCGTACGC
>DASUYM010000318.1:0-14925 GCA_036377435.1 Propionibacteriaceae bacterium | reverse complement strand
TCAGCACCGTTCTACTGGCCGGCAACCACCTGGATGACGGCGCGTTCCGGGAGGGCAGCTACAGCGACTTCAAGTACGCCCGCCAGGCGGACGCGCCACTGACATGCGTGGTGCATCTCCTGGCCGGAACCGGCAAGCCCGGTGGTGTGGGCGAACTGTGCGTTCCGGCAGCAGCCGGCGCTGTGGCGAACGCTTACGCCCGCGCGACAGGCGACAAGCCCCGTACCTTCCCGATCAACTTCTGAGGAGCACCGGTGCCCAGCTACGCATTCAAGCTCAACGGAGAGAACGTCAAGGTCGACGCGCCGGCCGACATGCCCCTGCTCTGGGTCCTGCGCGACCTGCTCGGCGTGACCGGGCCGAAGTACGGGTGCGGCGTAGGCGTCTGCCGCGCCTGCACCTGCCACGTGAACGGGAGTGCGGTTCAGGTCTGCGTGCTCACTGCGGCTGACGTTGTGGGAAAGAAGGTCACCACGATCGAAGGCCTGGCTGACGAAGGTGGCCTGCACCCGGTACAGGAGGCGTGGATCGACGAGGACGTAGCGCAATGCGGCTTCTGCCAGCCCGGGCAGATTATGCAGGCCGCGGCGCTGCTCAACTCCAAACCGAGCCCCTCCGATGCCGACATCGACCAGATCATGAACGTGTGCCGGTGCGGCACGTATTGCCGGATCCGCGAGGCGATCAAACTAGCCGCATCCAGGCTGTAGATCGGCACGTCCGAGCTTTCCAGTCAGCCGACAGCCTCAGGGTGCCGGCGGCGGCACGAACCCGCCGGCCGGGGTCACTGCTCGCCGCAGAGGTTCTAGCCCGTCGCAGACGGGAAGATCGTCGATTCACTAACGGCTGATGCGCGAAGCCTCCTCGCCGCTGGCCGAAGCGAGTCTCAGGTACGGCCCGAAGGGTCAGCCTTGCGGGGAGGGCATGCGGGTTTCGAGCGTCGCCCTGGCGAGTGGGTCTTCTGCTGTGCGCCAGTGTGATCAGAGCGCCGTTGTATCGTCAGCGCCGGGTCAAGGCGGCGCGTGCCAGAAGTCGTCGCGGTAGCCTCCCTTTCGTGGGCGCAGATGTCGACACTCGGCCTCTCGGGCCGGAGGACCTGGCGGATCTTGCGAAACTGTTCGAGAGTCAAAGGACCACTCGCCGCTGCTGGTGCATGGCGTTCTGCGTGACCCGCAGCCAGTTCGCCGCTGGCTGGTTCGGTGGTGGCAACCAGCATCGCTTCGAAGCTATGGCCAAAGGCAGCTCGACGCCGATGGGGATCCTGGCCTCAGTGGCTAGCGAGCCGGTCGGTTGGTGCGCCTGCGGTCCGCGGTCGCGGTACACCGTCGCCGCCAGCGGACGAAGCAAGATCCTGAGTAGTCGGGAACGCGCCGAGGACGAGAGCGTCTGGCTCCTCCCGTGCCTCTTCGTCCGGACCGAGCAGCGAGGCCAAGGTGTCACGTACGCGCTCGTGCGTGCGGCGATCGAACTGGCCCGCCGCGAAGGTGGCTTCGCCATAGAAGGCTGGCCGCTCGCTAGGTCCAATCGGCGGTCAGATGATGCCTTCGTCGGCCGGGAGAAGGTATTCGAGGATTTAGGGTTTAGCTGCGTCGAACGGCCAAGTCCGCAACGCGTGATCATGCGACTCGAACTCCGCGAGGACCGGAATCGCGATCACACACTCACGCGGTGAGTACCGAACGGGGTCGAGAGCCAGTCACGCCTGTGGCCACTTGGGGTGATCGGCTTCAGCGTCGGCCCGGGGTCGGCGTCACCCGCTCAACGTCAGCAGTCATCAAGCGGCACGCGACGCTGCCCACTGCTCGTCGAGACCGCGACAGATTTCCGCTGCCGCATTGACAAGAGGCAGAAGAGTGACTGGCGGCCTGCGCTCGAGATGCTACGCAATCCCGAGCCGACGTGGCGGAGGCTCGGGTCGGATGGGGACGACGGCCACGTTGGGATCGTTCTCGTCCACCGTCAGCAGCGGCATTACGGCGTAGGCCAGCCGACGAGGCCCTGGATGGTCGGGTTGTCGTCGGAACGGAAGACGTAGCTCGGCAAGGCTGCCGCTTGGCGAAAGGCGTCGTCGATGATCTTCCGACATCCGGGATTGCGGGTACCGATCATCGGGAGGTGCGCAACGTCGTCGATGCTCACCGTACGCCGTCCCGCCTCGGGAGAATCGGCGGGCGCCACGAGCACCATGGGGTCATCGAGCAACCGGCGGACTTTCAGCGACCCCCTATCGTACGGGCCGATATCGATGAAGTGAGATCGATGTCGCCGGTCTCGACCGTCCTCCGCTAGCGGCATCGGCCTGCAACAGATGCACGGAGTGACGAGCCGTATCGCACCATCGGCCACCGCCTTCCGCCATCGGGCGGAGCAGTACGACTTGCTCATCTTGTCGCAGTGGTTCGACGCGCCCGACTCGGATCGCAACGTCGAGTGGACCAGAGCGCTGTTCCAGGCCATGCAGCCACACCTTGAGGAGTCGGTGTACGTGAACAACCTCGGTGATGAGGGCTCGGAGCGGGTTCATGCGGCCTATGGGGACAATTACTCGCGCTTGGCAGCCCTTAAGGGAATCTACGACCCGAACAACGTGTTCTGCGCGAACCAGAACATCGATCCGATGCCGGCCTTGCGGATGGAGCCGTAACGTGGCTTACGGGGACCCGCTACACCAACTCCCCTAAGGCCTCGTCCGAGTGCCGTCGAAGGAAGCGATCGGGTGCCGAGCCGGATATGAACGCATCTACGCCGATCCGCCGAGGGCTGGGCATCAGCGCGGGCCTCGACGCGGGACTTGCTCGCGACCTAGCCATCCGCTGTGAGCGTCTCGGGTACCACTCGCTGTGGTCGAACGACGAGCCCACACATCCTGGCCTGGAGATACTGGCGCAGTTCGCCGCCACCGCACCGAGGCTGGAGTTGGGCGTTGGCATACTTCCCCTCGACCGGCACCGGCCGGTCGCGATCACAGCGGAGATCGCCCGTCTCGGGCTGAATCCGGCGAAGCTCTGGGTCGGCGTCGGGTCTGGCCAACTGCGCGCGCCGGTCGACTTCGTGCGGGGGGCCGTTGCCGAGTTGCGAGAGCTCCTTCCGGACGGAACGCGCATCGTCGTCGCGGCCATGCGCCCGCGGATGTGCCGCATTGGTGGCGCAGTGGCCGACGGCGTGCTGCTCAACTGGATGCTGCCTGCTCAAGTGGCGGTGGCGCGTCGATGGGTGCTGGAAGGAGCGTACGAGGCGGGACGTTCTGCCCCGCTGGTCGCCTCCTACGTGCGGGTTGCTGTGGGGCCTGGCTCCCTGCAGCGGCTCCGCGACGAGGAGAGCCGTTACCGCACCATCAATGAGGCCCATCGCAGGCACTTCGAGGCCATGAATGTTCCGCTCGGCAGCGTCGGTATTGCGGCATCGACACGATCGCAGGTGCTCGAAGGGCTGGCGCTGTACAACTCTGCCCTCGATCTTGCGATAGCCCGGCTGCTGGCAGAACCGAATGCGACCTCGCTGCGAGCCGCTGCGATCGCAGCGGCGCCGTGAGCGGCCGCCGACGTCTGATGCCAGCGCAGCTCGTGCTATCACTGTTTGTCTCGGAACGATTCTTGCCGCCTCGCGATGAGTTGCCGCTCCGACCACGGTCCGATCAGATGACACATTCCATCATGATGATCAAGGAAGAGCTCCATGCGTAAAATCACCGCCGGTCTGTTCATCTCGCTCGACGGCGTCGTCGAGGACCCGCACATGTGGCACTTCCCGTACTTCAACGACGAGATGGCCGCGGCTGTCGACAGCCAGCTGGCTTCCGCCGACACACTGCTGCTCGGCCGCAAGACCTACGACAGCTTCGCCGGTGCCTGGCCCGATCGCGAGGCCGCCGGCGAGGAGGACGCTGCTATGGGAAAGGCGCTGGGCGATGCGCGCAAGATTGTCGTCTCGAGCCAGAATCTCCAGTTCACCTGGCGCAACTCCGAGCAGCTGAAGGGCGACCTCGTCGAGGCGGTCACCGCGCTGAAGAATGAGCCGGGTGTCACGGATATAGCGATGAGTGGATCCGTGTCCGTCGTTCGTCAACTGCTGGCTGCCGGTCTCCTCGACGAGCTGCATCTGCTCGTCCACCCGGTCGCCGTTCGCAAGGGCATGCGCCTGTTCGACGAGGACGAATCTCCGGTCCCGCTACGGCTGGTCTCCTCCCAAACCTTCACGACCGGCGTTTTGTACCTCATCTACGCCCCGGCTGAATCGACTCCCGTAGGTACGTACGAAGATGCGAAAGCGCACCTGCGCCAGACTGAGAACGGCTGATAACCCAACCTTCCGCGAGGGGACCGACTCCTGCGAGGGAGGCGCCGGCGTGAATCTCCTCAGCAGTTCGACTCGACACCGGTTTGCCGCTCGGTCGGCGGCGCTAGCGTTGCCGTCAGCGGATTACGACCCACATCACCTGGGAAGGACGGTAAGCCATGAGTTGGAACGCCATGACATATGAGGGCAAAGACACAGTTCTTGGTGTCGTGCGAGACCAGGCCGAAGGCTTCTTCAAGCTGGCGGAAGTACCCGAGACGTGGACAACTCGGACGGCCTGCCCGGAGTGGGAGGTGCGCGACATCGTTGGGCACATCGTCGACACCACGGAGACGTACTTCGTGGGATTCGATGCCGCCCGTAGACGCGCTGATGCCGACCTTGCCTATGGGTTAGTCGGTATGGCAAAGCGCGCCGAAGAACAGGGCAGGTCGTTCCGGGATCTTCCTCAGAAAGAGATGGTCCACAGACTGCGCACCGACTTCGACAAGATGATGGGCATTTTCGAGGCCCTTACCCCGGACGACTGGACGGGGCTGATGGTGCCGCACTTTTACATGGGCCCGGTGCCGGCGTTCTTCTATCCGGCGTTCCAGCTGATGGATTATGGGATCCACTCCTGGGACATTCGGGAAGGCACTGGCCGTGAACACGGTCTGCACAGCGATGTCGCGGACCTGCTCGTGCCGTTCATGTTCGTGATTTGGGCAGGAACGATGCGCGCCACAGAGGACACCGAGCCGTTCAGTATCGGCGTACGCGTCACAACAGGACCCAACGCTGGTGACAGCCGCATCACCGTGTCGTCAGATGGCATGACATACGAGCAGGGCGACGTCAGCGACCTGCCAACTGTCGTCGAGTTCGATCCTGGCAGCTTTGTCCTTACCGCCTTCGGGCGCTTCAACGGCGGTACCGTCCGTGGCGACAAGGATCTGGCTGACCGCTTCCTCGGCATGTTCTTCCGCATCTAGCAGCGGAATGGCCCACTGCGGACGCTTCGTGCTGGACGCCGCGGCAAGATCGTGCCCGTTTGCCCCGCAGACAGGGGCCAAACGCGCACGATCTTGTTGGATAGAAGGTGATCATGACAACCGCCTACCTGTACGACGCCGTGCGGACTCCGTTTGGCCGGTTCAACGGCGCTCTTGCCGGCGTTCGTCCCGACGACTTGGCGTCCTACGTGATCGCAGCCCTTCTCGAACGCCACCCCCAACTGAACGGCGCCGCGGTAGACGAGGTGATCTTCGGCAATGCCAACGGCGCGGGTGAGGACAACCGGAATCTTGGACGGATGGCCAGCCTCTTGGCCGGGCTGCCCGTCACCGTACCGGCGACCACTGTCAACCGGCTCTGCGGCTCGAGTCTGGACGCGGCCATGATCGCCTCACGGTGCATCGAGGCCGGCGACGCGGAGATCGTCATCGCCGGCGGCGCGGAGTCCATGACGCGATCACCATGGGTGTTGATGAAGCCCGATCGGCCCTTCCCCGCCGGAGACATCACCGCAGTCTCGACCGCCCTCGGCTGGCGGCTGGTGAACAAGCGAATGCCGCCGGAGTGGACAGTGTCGCTCGGTGAGTCCAACGAGCAGCTACGGGAGAAGTTCGACATCTCCCGCGAGCGGCAGGACGCGTTCGCCTACCGCTCGCACCGCCTCGCCGCGCTGGCCTGGGAGGACGGCTTCTACGACGACCTCGTCACGGCCGTTCCCAACACTGAGCTTGGCCGCGACGAAGGCGTCCGCGCCGACACCACCGTCGAAAAGCTCGCCAAGCTCAGGCCGTCATTTAGGCCCAACGGAACCATCACCGCCGGAAACGCCTCGCCACTCAACGACGGAGCATCGGCGCTGCTGATCGGCTCCGAGAAGGCAGCAGACACGATCGGCGGCAGTCCAGTCGCTCGGATTGCCGGCCGCGGCGCGGCGGCGCTGGAGCCGCAGATGTTTGGCTACGCGCCGGTGGAGGCAGCCGAGATCGCGCTTCGACGCGCCGGAATTGCGTGGCGTGAGGTTGGTGCGGTGGAGCTCAACGAGGCGTTCGCGGTGCAGTCGCTGGCGTGCATCGACGCCTGGGGTGTCGATCCCGACATCGTGAACAGCCGTGGCGGCGCAATCGCCATTGGGCACCCGCTCGGCGCATCGGGAGGACGGATCCTCGGCACGCTCGCGAAGGTCTTGCGGGAGGACGGCCACCGCTGGGGGGTCGCCGCCATCTGCATCGGCGTCGGGCAGGGCCTCGCGGTCGTACTGGAGAACCTGAACACGACCCGAATGGCGGTATAGATGGCCATCGTCGTGCCCGACGCCGATGAGGCGGTCGATGGGATCGCGGACGGGTCGACTGTGCTGATCGGCGGCTTCGGCACAGCCGGGCAGCCGGTCGAGTTGATCGACGCGCTGATTCGCAGCGGCGTCAAGGATCTGACGGTGGTGAACAACAATGCCGGCAACGGCCGAGTCGGGTTGGCCGCCCTGCTCGCGAATGGTCAGGTCCGCAAGATCATCTGCTCGTTTCCCCGGCAGGCCGATTCCTATGTTTTCGACGAGCTCTATCGAGCGGGCAAGGTGGAGCTCGAGTTGGTGCCTCAGGGCAACCTGGCCGAGCGGATGCGGGCCGCCGGCGCTGGCATCGGGGCGTTCTTCTGCCCCACCGGTGTGGGGACGCCCCTCGCCGAGGGCAAGGAGCGGCGCACTATCGACGGTCGCGACTACGTCTTGGAGTACCCGATCAGGGGTGATGTTGCGTTGATCAAGGCGTTCCGCGCGGACACTCTCGGTAATGTTGTCTACCGGAAGACTGCCCGAAACTTCGGCCCGGTCATGGCTACGGCCGCGAAGATCACGGTCGTGCAGGTCAGCGAGATCGTTCAGCCGGGTGGGATCGACCCAGAGGTCGTGATTACTCCCGGAATCTTCGTGGACCGTATCGTCAAGATCGCCGGTGTGAGCCCCTTGGCCGAACCAGGTGGAGCCGGATGAACGCGAGGCTCTCATTCGACATCACCCGCCCGCTCAGCCGAGATGATCTTGCTCGGCTGGTCGCCGATGACATCCCAGCAGGCTCCTACGTGAACCTCGGCATCGGCCAGCCCACCCGAATCGCGGACTTCCTCGAACCGGACAGCGGAGTGATCTTGCACACCGAGAACGGGATGCTCGGAATGGGACCGCAGGCATACGGCGCCGACATCGATCCCGATTTGATCAACGCCAGCAAGATCCCCGTCACAGAAACCCCTGGCGCCGCGTACTTTCACCAGGCCGACTCCTTCGCCATGATGCGCGGCGGGCACCTCGATGTCTGTGTGCTCGGCGCCTTCCAGGTGTCGTTTGACGGCGACCTGGCGAATTGGCACACCGGCGCTCCCGAAGCGATCCCCGCGGTAGGCGGTGCGATGGACCTCGCTATTGGCGCGAAGCATGTCTTCGTGCTGATGACCCTGTTCGGCAAGGACGGTTCGCCCAAACTGGTCCCGAGGTGCACGTATCCGCTGACGGGCGTGGCGTGCGTGAGCCGTGTCTACACCGATTACGGAGTCTTCGTGCTAACTGATCATGGCATCGTGGCGCGCGAGACGTATGGGCTCGGACGGGACGATCTTGCCAATCTGCTTGGGGTCACGTTCCTGGACGCTTGAGCCGGGTCACCGCACGGCAGCCCATGAGGTTGGTATGTCGGCACCGCCCTCCTGCGACAGTCGCTGGCCAAACCGCACGTACGTAGGGTGCGTGACGAACTTGCCAGCTACCAAGCTCTCGCCTTGGCGGAAAGTCGTGGCCCTTTGGATGAGTCCGTCTGGGACGAAGGAGAAAGCCTCGCTGAGGTGGCCCAGATCGGCCTCTGAGTTCATCCGCATCAGCAGCAGGTTGTCGCATTGGGACAGCACCTCGTCGTGCACCTTCTGGGGCCGCTGCGTCGAGGTCAGCAAGTAGAGCCCGAACTTGCGGCCCTCGGCCGCGATCAGCGATGCATAGTTCGTGGCGAGTGCCGTCACAGCGTCGGTCGGTCGGCGGGGGCAGACATTATGAGCCTCGTCGATGACGATCAGGCATGGCTGGCGGCGCGACCGGTTACGCCAGAGCGTCGACAGGACGGTTTCGGAGATGAGTCGCTGCTCGTTGATGGTGTCGAGTGAGCCCAAGTCAACGACCAGGCAGCGCGAAGTCGGCTCCTCCAGCTCGTCGACCAGTGACCTGCCGCGGCCGCGACTCCAGATAGACCAATTGAGAACGCCAAGATTGGCAGCACGCAAGCCGAGCCGACGCGTGTCGGGATTCTCCGATGACAACAATGCATCGGGGCCGCTGATCACAGCACGGCCTTTTTCGCCGGCAGCAAGGACGCGTGCCAGCGCGGCGTACTCCTCGCGGTCCCGGATCGGATCGAGGTCGACCAACGCGGCCTGGGCAGCTGGATCGACATCGATGAACTGCAGCTGCAGCGGATACGCTGCTCCAGGGTCGTTCTGCCAGACCGAGACTCCAGTGGCGGCGGCGTCATATTCCGCGGCGACGGCCGGGTCGGCACCATCTCGGACTTCCGACAAACGGATGTAGTCGGAGTTGGGATCGAGGATGACCATACGCAAACTCGTGCCAACCAGCAGCCGCTCGAGCACGAGTCCGAGCGAGTAAGTCTTGCCGGATCCCGATTGACCGCACATGAAGGTATGCCGGTTGAATCCCCCGGCATCGAGAGCTGCCGCCACCCCCGGCGCAAGCAGCAGCTCTCCGATAGTCAACGCCGAGCGGTTCGGACGCACGTCTGCCAACCATGTATCGACTTCGCTGGGTTCCGCCGGTCGAGCGAGAGCGTCATGGAACGGCCGTAGATCCCCGTCCAGAATCACGCCTTCACCTCGCGCAAAACGGATCAGCATGCTGGAGCTCACGCCCTCTAACCCAAGGTCGGGCGCTAGCGCGGACTCTGGGCGCATCGTCAGGACTTGGCCTAGCCGCGTGTCACCAGCTTCGTCCTCGAGGACGACGTAGCCGCCTGTCTGTAACTGCAGTTGGTGCAGGGAGGCTTGAAACGTGAACTGACGCCCATCCACCGAGGTCGCCAGCGGCAAGACACCGCGTTCGATCTCGGTGCGGATCCGCCGATAGTCGTCCACTGCATCGGCCACGGCTCCCGCAGGCGTACCTTTCTCAGCTGCCGAGCCTTGCCTTTCATCCGACATAGCGTTTCCTCCTCCAAGCCTCCGGCCGCCAGTGCTCACGCCCCGTAGTGAACGTAGGCATGTGCGACGCAAGGTGCCACGACGCCATCCTGTCTGCTCCGGGCTCGCGAGTCCTCACCCAATACAGGTGAGAATGGCCCCACTCCGCAAGGGCTACCGGCGTCATCAGCTGTTCGCTGTTGTGCAATATTGCCCATGCTGAGGTGCAGTCGCCGGAGGTGAAATGACGCAACGGGGCGAAGAGGGTCTGGGAGAGCCTGCCGCTTCCGGGACGACCGCTTCGGTATCGGACGCTGACTCGTCGCCTTGGGCGCCGTTTACCCAACGCGCGTTCCGCTGGCTCTGGCTCGGCGTGTTCATCAGCTACATCGGCACCTGGATGCAGACCGTCGGCGCCCAGTGGCTGCTCGTGGACTCGCCCAACGCGGCCGCGCTGGTTTCCTTGGTGCAGGTGGCGAACACACTGCCGGTCATGTTGCTGGCGCTGCCGGGCGGAGTCCTGGCCGACTCGTTCGATCGGCGTTGGCTGCTATTTACCGTCCAGGCCTATTTCTTTGTCGTCGGCATCCTGCTCGCCGCACTCACTTTTGCCGGGCAGATGCCGCCGGCCCTGCTGCTGGCTTTCACCTTCGCCATTGCGATCGGTGCAGCGGTGCAGCTGCCCGCCTGGCAGGCCACCATTCCCGAACTCGTGCCCAGGACGCAGCTGCGAGCGGCGACAAGATTGGAAATGGTCGGCGTGAACGTGGCCCGGGCCGGCGGGCCGGCGCTGGCTGGGCTGGTCATCGCACGCTTCGGCGTACCGTGGGTCTTCGCCCTGAACGCGCTATCTGTGATCTTCCTCGCGATCGCGCTCCTCTTTTGGCGTCGTCCGTCATCCGGATCGGAAGCCACCCGAGAGCGCTTCGTGCCGGCGCTCCGCGCCGGAGGCCGCTACGTCTGGCATGAGCCGGTGGTGCGACGCATCCTGCTGAGAACGGCGCTTTTCATCACACCCGGGATGGCGCTCTGGGCCTTGCTCCCCCTGATCGCAACTCAGCGTTTGGGCCTCGGAGCCGACGGCTACGGGGCTCTGTTCGGTGCGCTGGGGCTCGGCGCCATTATCGCCGCCCTGATACTGGGGCGGCTGAGGGACCACCTGTCAACCAATGGAATGCTCAGCGCGGCCGGCGCCCTCTACGCTTGCAGCACTGGCCGTGATCGTCCTGGTCCCCAATTTCCCGGCAGCCCTAGCGACATTGGTCTTTGCTGGACTGGCCTGGACCACAGTCATCTCGACGCTGAACGCCGAACTGCAGCTTTTCCTCCCGGTCTGGGTCCGCGCTCGGGGCCTCGCCGTTTACATGGTCAACTTCACCGGTTCGATGACGGCTGGAGCGCTGGTCTGGGGACTGGTCGCCGAGGGCGTCGGCCTACTGATTACATTCCTCCTCGCGGCCGTCGTGATGCTGGCCGGCGTCGTCGCGGGCGTGGTCTGGAAAGTGCCGGAGACTGGCCATCTCGACCGCGAGCCAGCCATCTACTGGCCCGAACCGCGGATGGCCTTCGACCCCGAGCTGGACAGCGGACCCGTCCTGGTGACAGTTGAATACACCGTCACGCCGGAACGCGAGACAGCTTTCCTCGAAGCGATGAACCACCTCCACCAGTCTCGACGCCGCACCGGAGCGACCCGCTGGGAGCTATACCGAGACGGAGACCAACCAGACCGCTTTATCGAGCTCTTCAGCGTCCCTTCCTGGGAGGAACACCTACGCCAGCACGAGGGCCGCTTAACCGCGGCGGACAAAGAGGTCGAGGAGGCTGCGCTGGCCTTGTCGGATCCGCCTGCCCGGGCGGAACACCTGCTGCCGCCGTAGCTAGTGTCGCAACGCCCAGCGCGATCTCGACGCCGATGCTGTATTTCGTGGCTCTGAACAGCACAGGCGAGCTACTCAACAACCCGCAGCCCGTGATCACTGTTGTTTAGGCGCTGGCCTCCATCTGCTGTAACCGTGACGATGTCTTCAATCCGGACGCCGAACTTCCCCCGGAGGTAGATCCCCGGCTCGACGGAAAAGCACATACCTGGCACTAGCGGCTGCTCCTCGCCCTCGACAAGGTACGGCGGCTCGTGAGTGGTAACTCCGATGCCGTGGCCAGTGCGATGAATGAACTGCTCGCCATAGCCCGCATCCTTGATCACACTCCGGGCTGCCCGGTCGATGTCCTGGCAGCTCACACCCGGACGCACCGCGTCGACGCCGGCCTGTTGTGCCAGCCGCACCACCTCATGGACCTCACGAATCTCTGCGGTCGGCTCGCCCGCGCAGACCGTTCGGGTGGTGTCTGATCCGTAGCCGAACCGGAGACCTCCGAAATCCAAGACAACGGCATCACCATGCGCGATCATCCGATCCGCCGCCTCATGGTGAGGGTTGGCACCATTTGGACCGGATCCGACGATGGTGAAGTCGACCTGCTCATGTCCGGACTCTCGCAGCAGATCAGCAAGATCAGCAGCGATGTCGGTCTCTCGCCGACCAGCGAACCGCCGTTGCACGATCTCGCCGTAGGCAGAGTCTGCCGCCGCCCCGGCGGCTGCCAGCCGCGTCAGCTCGTTGGTGTCCTTGACCGCGCGCATCATCGGGAGGCTTTCGGTCAGCGACCGGTAGCTGGACCGTGGCAGCACTCGTTGCAGGCCGAGCACATGCATGGCCCAGGCGGAGTCGGAGATGCCGAACTCACCGTCTGGCCGGAGTAACGCGCTGGCGACCTCATAGGGGTCGGTGCCGTCTTTCCAAGCGACCAGCGAGACGCTGCCGCCCACGCCCTTGGCTGCCTCGGCGTCAGGCCGCTCAAGAACGGGCACAAGCAGTGTCGGCTCATTGCTCGGCGATAGCACGAGCATCGTGAGCCGCTCAGTGATCGCTGTCGGACGATATCCGAGGAGCCAGATCAAGTCCGGGCCTGGCGTCACAATGACTCCGGCAAGGCCTTTCTCCACGGCGGAGCTCACCACGCGACTCATCCGCGCTGCGAAGTCGTCGGGGGTGAACGCTGCCGGTATCAAAGGCAAAGGAGTCGTCGTTGTCATCGCTGCCTTCTCTCTTCTAGCGCCGGACCTGATATCCCCCATCAAGGGTGATGCCCACATCGTCGGGAGGTGCTTCACTCAGCTCATGTGCAGATGGATGGCCTACTCAGGAGAACCGATCCTGGCTGAAGAGTTGCTGTTCCGCCCGGCACATTCGATCATCGACCAGAGCCTCCACTCCCGCCTCGGCGCTACCACAACCAACGGTGACGGCTTTGGGATCGGCTGGTATGCCGACGGGGCGGAGCCGGCGGTTTTCAAGAGCATTGAGCCGGCGTGGAACGACCGGAACCTACGCGAGGTCGCAGGTCAAATAGAAACCCCGGTGTTCTTCGCCCACATCCGAGCCTCCACCGGTACCCCGGTCCAGCGCTCCAACTGCCACCCGTTTCGGCATGGGCGCTGGCTGTGGATGCACAACGGCGCACTCCGCGAGTTCCACAACACCAAGCGAGACCTCGTGATGGCCGTCGACCCGACTCTGTATCCAGACATTGAAGGGTCCACGGATTCAGAAACCCTGTTCTTCTTGGCGCTTACCTTCGGGCTCACTGACGACCCGTTCGACGCGGTCGCGCGGGCCATCGGCTTTGTGGAAAAGGTTGGCCATGATCACGGAGTCGACTACCCGTTCCAGGGAACTGTGGCCACGACCGACGGCGACTCCATTTGGGCCTTCCGCTACTCCAGCGAAGGCAAGAGCCGGTCGCTGTATTTCTCCACCAACGTTGCGACACTGCGCCAGCTGCACCCTGAGGTGGAGATCCTGCGCGGCCTGGGTGAGGAGACCCGGCTGGTGGTTTCTGAACCACTCGGCGACCTCCCCGGAGCCTGGAACGAAGTACCGGAGTCCGCAGCTGGCGTGATCCGTCCCGGCACGGATAAGATGCGCTCCTTCCGCCCCATCGCCCCTTGAGGAAGACACTGGCTGCATGCGGGTGCGTTTACCGCTGGCCGTCGTTGTCGCGCTGGTCGCGGTCCTGGCCGTCAGTTGCGGTGCGCAGGTAACGGCGTCCCCGCCGCAGGGTTCGCCGGACCACACGTGTACCTCAACAGGCGCTCCCCCGCCGGAGGGCTGCTGGCAAGCCGTCTTGCCGCCGGGAAGCGGAGGCTTTCCGGCCGCTCCTGGCTCGCAGAACAGCCCTTTGTGGGAATCGGGTCGGTTCCCTCTCACCCTGACTCCGCACATCGCGTACGGCGACGCTCTGTGGATGGCGGCACGAACGCGCGCCTACTCATCTCCCGATGGTCTGACTTGGACCGAGCACACCAAGGCAGATTGGGGCGAGCGAATCTATGAGTCGATCGTCTACTTCAAGGGCCGGCTCTGGATGTTCGGTGGACTGGACTACCAAGCGCGCGCCTTTAAAAACGACATCTGGTCCTCCTCAGATGGCGTCACGTGGTCCACTCTCGGCAACGCCGCCTGGCCCGTACGCGGTAGCCACACCGTCGTCGTTTACCGTGACCGGCTGTGGTTGTTCGGGGGCGCCAACCACATTGCCGATGACCGCTCGACTGACGGCTTCTTGAATGACGTCTGGGTGTCTGATGACGGCATTTCCTGGACTCTGGTGACGCCCGCCTCTCCTTGGTCGCCGCGCGACAAGCCCGGTGTTGTGGTCTTCAATGATGAGCTGTACCTCCTCGGCGGCCAGGGCACAGCTGATGTGTGGCGCAGTTCGAACGGCCGCGACTGGACACAACTGGTGGCCAAGGCCGACTGGAGCCCGCGCCATGACTTTGCCCGGGTCGCCTACAGCGGCCGGCTGTGGGTGTTCGGCGGCTGGACGGATCGGTCGACCAATGCCCTCAACGACGTTTGGCACTCAGAGGACGGGATGAACTGGAGCCGCCAAACTGATCATGCCCCGTGGGCACCGCGGTCACCGATCGCCGTTGTCTTCCACAACAGGATCTGGATCTACAGCGGCAAACATACTGGTTTTGACGACAACTGGAGCGGCGACGTGTGGCAGATGACCACCAGCGAGGTCACGTCGCGCTGATCGACACTTCATACTGTCTGCGTGCCGATTCGATTTCCGATCAAGACGCCCAGGTTGACCATCCGGCCGATGGGGCTTGATGATGCCGAGGCGTTGCTCGCCGTCTATGGCGATGTCGAGACGATGCAGCATCTGAATTCGGAGTTGCCGGCCACTGTTGACGAAGCACGCGAATGGGTGCAAACCAAGATCGATCTTTTTGATCAAGATGATCAGCTGAGCCTCTGGACGGTGATCCACACCGAATCGGGACAGATCGTCGGAGATGTCGGCTTACAGCATGAGGACTACGGTTCCGGTTCAGTGGTTGGCCTCGGCGGACGCGGTAACCGACAGCTCTGGCGTAAGGGGCTGGGC
>DASUYM010000317.1:0-2123 GCA_036377435.1 Propionibacteriaceae bacterium | reverse complement strand
GCCTCCGTCTCGGCAATGGTCTGGAGCGGCGCATCCACCGCGGGTAGGGAGAGCGGGTCGACCGGAAACAGCTGTTCGCCGCGCACCTGCAGTGGCGCACGGCTGGTGGCCAGCACCTGAACCGCGGGGCATCCCGCCATCAGCGCCATCACCAGGTCCGCTGCGGCATCCAAAACATGCTCACAGTTATCCAGGATCACGAGGCGTTGCTGGGGTCGCAGGGCCGTCACGATGGCATCGCCCACCGCGCGATCGGAGCTCAGGGTGACCTCGAGGATGGCTGCCACCGTAGTTGCCACCAGCTCCGGGTCGGCCAGGGGTGACAGATCGACAAAGACCACTCCGTCGGCAAAGTCGGCGGACACGTCCTGGGCGAGTGCCAGGGCGAGGCGGGTCTTGCCCACGCCACCGGGACCGGTGAGCGTCAGCAGCGGCACCGCTTCCTCGAGCAGCAACCTCCGCGCGACCTGGAGCTCCGCCTCCCGGCCGATCAGGCGGGTGCGCGGGATGGGGAACCTTGGGGAGGGCCGTTCCGAGGCGGCAGCGACCACACGGGCATCCTTCGTGAGCAATGACCGAGTCGATGTGGTCGCTACCTATAACATGATCTGTTCAGGGATGTGGTAGGGCCGGTAAGGGGCCTGCCTGTTGAAAAACGGCTGCAGTCGTCCGGTTAGCGCCGAAGACGTCGAATCTGAGGGAGCGGGCGAGGGCCCTGTCCCGGCCACGTCACCAATCAACCGAAGGCGGGCTCTAGCCGCCATGGCTCCTTTGGGAGGGCCACCAAGCTGCCACAGGGAGCATGGCGTCGCCCCCAGTCAGTTGCCGGCAGGAGGCGTTTCAGGTTCTGCCCGGCCGCGATCAGCAACCCCTGGATGTTCGCGTTCTCCAGGCCGCGCAGCCGGAGCCGCCGCAATCCATGCCACGCCTTTGCTTCGGCAAAGAGTGGCTCCACCCAGACTTGCCACTTGCGCATGGCTTTCTGATAGGTCTCTGTCACGTGACAGCCACGGACCCGGTCGAGATACTCCTCATCGAAGGAGCGGTGGACGATGCGGCCGTGGTTACTGCCGGTGCAGCTCGCTTTGATGGAACAGGCGTTGCAGGTCGCGGCCTCGGCCCGATAGACCACGTCTTCCTCGGTGTACTTGGTCTTGCGGCGTGGCAATGACTGGCCTTGGGGGCAGCGGTATTCGTCCCGCACGGGGTCGTAGGCGAACGCGCCCTTGCCGAAGAACGCTGTCCGGTGATCGAAATCGGGTAACGGAAAGAACGCCCGGATGCCGGCGTCTTCAAGGGCGACGATGTTTTCCATCGTGCCGTAGGTCGTGTCTCCCGTAACTTGTCGCGGCCGCAGCTTGCGGCGGAAACAGACGCGCCACAGGAGATCGCGTAGCGGGACGTTCTCCATCACGTCGGCCGGGGTAACGAGGGCGGCGAGGATGATGCGCGCCTTGCCTCCATCGACCGCGTAGTGATCGTGGTAGCCCAGGCTCGTCCCGTTCTTCGTGCGCATTGGTGTGGCATCAGGATCGGTCGGACTCACTCGGAAATCGGTCGTCCGGCGGTAGCCGCCGATGGCCGACCGGTTCGGGTCCAAGCGCCGCTCTTGTAGGAGCCGCCATGGCGGATCACCCACAGAAGGACGTACGTCGGTGTAGGGTTCAGCCGGCAACTGCACGATGCCAGGAGGCAAGTCGGCGACGGCCATCGGCGGATTCGCATCCTCCGCGGCGAGATCGTCGGCAAACACCTCGGCGACATAGGTCTTGGCCGCGTGGTAGAAGCGAGGCACGAGCGAATCAAGGTCAGCATTCGCCTCGATCTTGGTCACGTCAAAGTAGAGTTCGCGCCCCCACACGAGCCCGACCTCCTGGCAGAGTTCGACGACCGGCTCGAAGAAGCGCTGGAAGACCTCGACTCCGAGCCGGGTGCGGATGCGGGTCAGGCTGGAGTGGTCGGGCAGCGGCTCGTCCAGCGCGTAGCCCAGATACCAGCGGTGGGCCAGGTTCAGGCTGGCGATCTCGATGAGCTGCCGCTCGGAACGAATGCCTTCGAAGAACAGAATGAGCTGGAGCTTGAAGAAGACGATCGGATCGATCGAGGGCCGCCCACCCGTGGCG
>DASUYM010000316.1:0-15333 GCA_036377435.1 Propionibacteriaceae bacterium | reverse complement strand
GCAATCAAGATCATCGGAAGTTCGCGGACCACGATTGTGTCCGGAACGACCTTCCAACACATGTTCGGCATGCGTTCCTCGCTCTGCATGGTCGCCGGCAGCAAAACCACGTCGACCAAGCGGGATTTGGCGCCAATATCCGGGTGTTGCCGAGCATCTGCGACGCCAACGGAGACGGACCCAAGCTACACAAGGGAATCAACGGTGGCCTTTCAGTCGGCAGAATGAGGCGGCTGAGCCGTCAGATGCCGCCTGGCGGTCGTCCCGCCCGCAACGATCTGAGCGTGCTGTTCCGCCGCTTGCGTACCAGCGCACGGAGCGTTCCGGCATTGCTGTAGCCAACCGCTGCTGCAATGGCGTTCGCCGACATCGATGTGTCCCGCAGCAGGAACGTTGCCTCGTCGAGGCGGACTTGTTGAATGAAGTGAAGCGGCGACATCCCGACGACCGAGTCGGTCGTGCGCTGTAGTGTCCGCTCGCTGATGCCAAGCTCGCGTGCAGCCGCGGAGATCTGCAACGGTTCGGAAAGCCGTTGTCGAACCCACCGTTCGAACGCCGCCATCGTGGGATCTGCCCTTGCGAGCAACGCGGGCATGGCAAACGCCGCCTGCGACGGGTGGTCGCCGATGAGCAGGTAGCGCGCGGTGAGGTCGGCCAAGCTCGGGCTGTGCTGCTGCACGATCGACAGTGCCAGATCGATGTGGGCGAAGGCGGCGCCAGCGGTAGTGATCCGAGACTCCCGGGCGATGATGCGTGTCTCGTCCAGGAGCACCGCGGGGTACCGGGCGCGAAATGCTGGACCTAGCCACCAGCTCGTCGTTGCCAACAGCCCGTCGAGAACACCGGACTCGGCCAAGAAGAACGTTCCCGTGCACGCGCCAGCCAGCTCTGCGCCGTTCGCATGGCTATCCCGGATGAGATCGAGGGCCGCGTGTCCACGCACGGTTTCGACGATTTCCTGGGGAGTCTTGACCCCCAAGGCAGGCATGATCAGCAGATCTGGAGGCTGGGTCAGCTTTTTGGCAGGGACGGGATTCACTATCAAGCCGTTGCCCGTCCGCACCTGCTTCTTGATTCCCACGATCGTCACTGTGAACCCAGTTGGCGGCGCGGGCACCTCCTGTCGGAGCGCGTTCGCCGTCGCGAGCACGTCGACTACCGCTGAGAGCCCTGAGTCGAAACAGCCGTCCACCGCAAGAACCGCGACGTCCACGTCGGAAACGATACTCAACGTGGCGGGTCCGCCACTACCAATCAGTCGTTTGGATACGTACGTTAGGGACATCCTGGGAGGAGTTCCGATGAGTCCGACATTCGGCGTACTCGCACTGCTCGAGGCCAAGCCTGGCAAGGGTAAAGATCTAGCGAAGTTCCTAGAAGCTGGTCGCGATCTCGCCGCTGCAGAACCCGCCACGGTGACCTGGTACGCGTTCAGGATCAGCGACAACCAATACGGGATTTTCGACACTTTCGACGACGACACGGGCCGGCAAGCGCATCTCAGTGGTCAGATTCCGGCGGCGCTGGGCCAGGTTGCTGACGAGTTGCTCGCGAGAACACCTGAAATCCGCACGGTGGATGTGTTGGCGGTGAAGTAGCGGCCCCCATGGTGCACCGACGCCATCCCTATCGAGCTCTAGTGAGGAGGGGCAAAACCATGCAGGTACCAGCTCCGTTTGAGTACGAGCGCGCATCGAGCGTCGACCAAGCCATCGCGTTGCTCGAGCGGCACGGTGAGGAGGCACGGCTGATCGCCGGAGGACACAGCATATTGCCGCTGATGAAGCTGCGGTTTGCTTCGCCTGAAATCCTAGTGGATATCAACGACCTGACGGAGCTGCAGCGCATCTGGGTAGCAGGTGACCAGCTGTGTATCGGGGCGATGGTACGTCATGCCGACTTGCTCGCCTCGGCCGTCGTCGGTGAGCACTACCGCATCCTTCACGACGCGGAGCGAGTGATTGCCGATCCTGTGGTTCGAAACCGCGGCACAATCGGCGGTTCGCTTTGTCACGCCGACCCTGCCGAAGATCTCTCCGCCGCGCTCGGCGCAATCCGTGCAGATGTAGTGATCCGCGGCTCCGGCGGCGAGCGGGTCGTGCCTGTGCGCGAGCTTCAGACAGGCCCATTTGAGACGGTGGTGGGCCCGGCCGAGATCCTCACCGAGATCCGGCTGCCGATCCTCGCTGGCACCGGAAGTGCGTATACCAAGGTGGAACGGCGGGCCGGTGACTATGCGATAGCTGCGGCGGGCGCGGTCGTCAGGCTGGCCGGCGACACGATCAGCGAGGTGGGTCTGGGCCTCGCCGCGGTCGGAGCGCCGCACCTAGTCGCTCCCCGGGCCGAAGATGCCGTACGCGGGCGTATCGCAAACGACGAGGCACTCGACATCGCCGCTCAGGTGGCAGCCGAGGAGTGTGAGCCGTTCACCGACCAGCGCGGGCCTGCCGACTACAAGCGCGCGCTCGCCGGCGAACTCGTGAAGCGCGCGCTGCGGACGGCGATCGCCCGCTGCCGCGGACAGGAGGCGTGAATCATGCAGGTCACGGTCAACGTGAACGGCGAGCAGTACATCCGCGAGATCGAGCCGAGGCGACTGCTCGTGCATTTCCTGCGCGATGACCTCGGCCTCACGGGCACGCATTGGGGTTGCGATACCTCCAACTGTGGCGTTTGTGTCGTCCAGGTTGATAGCACGCCTGTGAAGAGCTGCACCATGCTCGCGGCGATGGCTAGCGGGCACGAGGTTCGCACCGTTGAGGGCCTGGAACAGAACGGCGAGCTCGATCCCGTCCAGCAGGGGTTCATGAGCGAGCACGGTCTGCAGTGCGGGTTCTGCACGCCAGGAATGATGTTGACCGCCCGATGGCTCCTGGACAACAACCCACATCCGTCCGACCTTGAGATAAGGGAAGCGATCTCAGGCAATCTGTGTCGCTGTACGGGCTACGAGAACATCGTGCGCGCAATCCGCTGGGCCGCAGCCCACCCACGGGTCGCCGAAACTGAGGAGGTGGCTGCGCCATGACTGTCACCGCGGAGCAGGCGACTGTCGGATTCGGGCGCCGGATACGCAAGGAGGATGCTCGATTTCTGCGCGGCAAGGGCAACTACATCGATGACTTCGTTCTGCCCGGGATGCTGCATGGCGCGGTGCTGCGCAGCCCGTACGCGCACGCGCGGCTCGTCTCGATCGATACCTCAGCCGCCGAGGCGCATCCAGCAGTTCGGGCAGTGATCACCGGGGCTCTGCTCGAGACGCTGAAGCTTGCGTGGATACCGTCGCTGTCTCATGACGTCGTGGCCGTGCTCGCTACCGACAAGGTTCGCTTCCACGGGCAGGAGGTCGCATTCGTCGTTGCCGACGACCGTTACTCGGCGAGGGACGCCTTGGAGCTGATCGATGTCGAGTACGAGCCGCTGCCCCCGGTGATCGATGCACGCCGGGCCCTCGATCCCGATGCGCCGGTCATTCGCGACGACATCGAGGGCAAGGCCGACAACCACATCTTCGACTGGGAGGCTGGCGATGGCGCGGCGACGGACGCCGTGTTCGCTGCTGCAGAGGTGGTGGTGGCGCAGGACATCCTCTACCCGCGCGTGCATCCCGCCCCGCTGGAGACCTGCGGCGCCATCGCCGACATGGACAAAGTCACCGGAAAGCTGACGATTTACTGCAATACGCAAGCCCCGCACGCGCACCGCACGCTGTACGCGATCGTCGCCGGCCTCCCCGAGCACAAGATCCGCATAGTGAGCCCGGACATTGGCGGCGGCTTCGGCAACAAGGTCGGCATCTATCCCGGCTACGTCCTCGCCGTCGTCGGGTCGATTCTCACCGGACGACCTGTCAAGTGGGTGGAGGACCGTGCCGAGAACCTGATGTCGACGTCATTCGCGCGCGACTACCACATGCATACCGAAATCGCAGCGACGCAGGCCGGCAAGATCCTGGCGCTCAGAGTGAATGTCCTCGCGGATCATGGCGCGTTCAACAACACCGCTCAACCGACCAAGTTTCCGGCCGGCTTCTTCCACATCTTCACTGGCAGCTACGACTACCCCGCGGCCCACTGCACGGTGAAGGGCGTTTACACCAACAAAGCCCCCGGGGGTGTGGCCTACGCGTGTTCGTTCCGGATCACCGAGGCAGCGTACGCAGTCGAGCGCATAGTCGACTGCTTGGCCTTCGAGCTGGACATGGACCCCGCCGAACTACGAATGAAGAACCTACTGCGCCCAGAGCAGTTCCCATACAAATCGCCGACCGGCTGGGAGTACGACTCGGGCAACTACCCGTACTGCCTGCAGAAGGCCATGGAGATCGCCGGATACGACGAGCTGCGCCGCGAGCAGGCCGAGAAGCGCGAGCGGGGCGAGCTGATGGGGATCGGACTCAGCTTCTTCACCGAGGGTGTCGGCGCCGGCCCGCGCAAACACATGGACATCCTCGGGCTCGGGATGGCCGACGGCGCGGAGTTGCGGGTGCATCCGACGGGCAAGGCCGTCGTACGGATCTCGGTTCAGTCGCAAGGTCAAGGACATGAGACGACGTTTGCCCAGATCGTCTCCGAGATCACCGGGATCCCCTCCGACGACATCGAGGTGGTGCACGGAGACACCGACAACACCCCATTCGGTTTGGGCACATACGGCAGCCGTTCCACACCGGTCTCCGGTGCGGCGGTTGCCGTCGCGGCGAAACGTGTTGTGGACAAAGCGAAGATCATCGCCGCGGCGATGATGGAGGTCTCGCCGGACGACATTGAAGTCGGAAAAGGCACCTTCTCGATCAAGGGTGACCCGACTGTGTCCAAGACGATCCAGGAGGTCGCGCTTGCCGCACATGGCACACTGGAGCTTCCCGAGGGCGTCGAGGGGCATCTGGACGCCGCCTGCGTGTACGACCCACCGAACCTCACCTATCCGTATGGGGCGTACATCTGCGTCGTCGACGTGGATCCGAATACCGGAGCCGTGAAGGTGCGGCGTTTTATCGCCGTTGACGACTGCGGCATTCGAATCAACCCGATGATCGTGGAAGGACAGATCCACGGCGGTCTCGCCGACGGCGTCGGCATGGCGCTGATGCAAGTCATCGCGTTCGACGAGGACGGCAACTGCCTCGGCGGGTCGTTCATGGATTACCAGCTGCCCACCGCGATGGAGTGCCCCAGCTGGGAGCTCGGGGAGACCGTGACGCCGTCGCCGCACCACCCCATCGGCGCGAAAGGCGTCGGCGAGTCGGCCACAGTCGGTTCGCCGGCCGCAGTGGTCAACGCGGTGATGGACGCACTCAAGCCATATGGGGTACGGCATGCGGACATGCCGCTGACACCAGCGCAGGTGTGGCGCACGATCCAGGGCCGGCCGCTGCGTACCGACCTGGCGATCGCGGACTGAGGGGGTGGTTGATGGCGGCGCGCCTGGAGCTCGCAGGTCGGGCTGCCACACTCGCCGCGGCCGGTACGCCGTTCGTGTGGGCGACCGTCGTGCGGGCACAGCGACCGACAAGCGCAAAGCCAGGCGATTCGGCGATCGTGCTCGCGGACGGCCAAGTGGACGGGTTCGTCGGCGGCGATTGCGCGGAATCAACGGTGCGCGCCCAAGCGCTGGAGGTGCTCGCGACCGCGGAGCCGCGACTCGTGCGAATCACGCCGTCACCTGATGATGTCGGTGTCGGCGACGACGTGGTGACGGTGTACAACCCGTGCCTGTCTGGCGGAAGTCTTGAGATTTTTCTCGAGCCGGCGGTGCCATTGCCGGTAGTAGCCGTATTTGGTCACGCCCCGATCGCCACGGCCTTGCTGCGCGCACACCGGCTCTTCGGCCAGCAAGTTCTCCAGCTGGACAAGCCGGACGATCCCCTGCCGCCTGGGGTCCGTGCAGTGGTGGTCGCCTCCCACGGCAACGACGAGCAGCCGGTCCTCGAGGCGGCGCTGCGAGCGGACGTGCCGTACATCGGGTTGGTCGCCAGCCGGCGACGGGGCCCGGCTGTCCTCGACTCCCTAGATGTAGACGAGCAGATGCGATCGCGGGTACGAACTCCCGCCGGGATCGACATCGGCGCGCGAGCAGCTCCGGAGGTCGCCCTGTCGATTCTCGCGGAGATCGTCGCGGTGTTGCGCGAACCATCGGTCGTTCGCGACGACCACCCTGCACCCGCGCACGACGCTAGCGAGATGGTGCGCGATCCGGTGTGCGGCATGATGGTTGCCCCGGTCGACGCGACGCCGCACGTTGAGACTCCCACCGGCGTCGTCTATTTCTGCGGCACCGGCTGTCGAAATGCCTACCTCGACAACCCTTTGGCGTACTCGCAGTGACTGCCGACAATAGGAGCGTCGCGCAACTTCTGCCGGATCTGGACAGCCTTCGGAGCACGCTCGACGGTGTCGACTACCTCGCTGACGATGGCACGGTCATGGCGCTGTTTTGCGCATCGAGACTGGGCCAGCCGGTGCTGATCGAGGGCGAGCCGGGAGTCGGCAAGACCGAGGCCGCCAAGGCACTTGCCGCCGCCTTGCACACCCCACTCGTCCGGCTGCAGTGTTATGAAGGAATCGACGTCGCCGAGGCGCTGTACGAGTGGAACTATCCTCGGCAACTGCTCGCTATCCGCCTTGCTGAGGCGCGCGGCACCGAGCTGGCCGAGGATGCCCTGTTCAGCGACGAGTTCTTGATCGCGCGTCCGCTGCTCTCCGCGTTACGTCATACCGGCCCTCGTCCGGCGGTCCTGCTCATCGACGAAGTCGATCGCGCCGACGACGACTTCGAGGCGTTCCTGCTCGAATTGCTTGGCGAGGGAGCGGTCACCATCCCCGAGCTCGGTACGGTGCACGCAACGCATCGACCCATCGTTGTGCTGACCTCGAATCGCACTCGGGAACTGCACGACGCCCTCAAGCGTCGTTGCCTTTTCCACTGGATCGAGTACCCACCTGCGGCGCGCGCAGCCGAGATCGTGCGGCGACGTGTGCCGGGCAGCTCCCGACTGCTCGCTGAACAGGCAGCGCGGGTGGTCGAACGGCTTCGTGGGCTGGACCTGCAGAAACCGCCCGGCATCGCTGAGACGATCGACTGGGTCGCCGCGCTCGAGTTGCTCGGCGTGCGCACCATTGATACGACCACCGTGGACCGGACGCTCGGATCAGTGCTGAAGTACGTCGAGGATCAACAGCTCGCCCGGGCCTCCGGGTTGTCGGTCGAATGACACGTGCCGACAGCGCGACCCTGCTGGCCCGGTTCAGCGAAAGGCTCCGCGACGCGGGCGTCGCCGTCTCGCCCGACCAAACCATCCGGCTCGCGACGCTCGTAACGCTCGGTGTGCCGAGGACCGTCGAAGAGTTGTACTGGTGCGCTCGGGTGAGCCTGCTGCGTTCGACGGCCGACATCGCTGCGTTCGACGCGATCTTCGCGCTCGTGTTCCGCGGCATGGTGGACCTTGCCGAGTCGCGAGGCGATTCCACCGACATTCGCCTGTCACCGCAACGCGACTACCCCCTCGTCGATGAGGAGCCTGCGGTTGCTCTGCCATCCACAGGACGATTGGAGGCGTCGGAAGGCACCGCCGGCAACGACATCGGCCGCCCAATACCGACGCTCGCAAGCAGGGAGGAGAGACTGACAGAGGTCGACTTCGCGCGCTTGACGGCGGACGAGCTGGCTGCGCTGGCCCCGCTACTGCGCATGCTGTGCATCAATCCGCCACAGCGGTTATCCCGGCGGCGTCGCCGGCATCATCGCGGTGATCGGCTCGATGTCCGCGCTTCACTACGCCACAGCACGCGCTCGGGTGGGGACCCAGCTGTGCCGATCCGGCGTACACGCAGATGGACACCGCGTCGCCTCGTTGCGCTTCTCGACATCTCCGGGTCGATGGAGCCGTACGCCCGCGCCTACCTGCACCTGCTCTGGGGTGCGGCAACCCGCGCACATGCCGAGGTGTTCGTGTTCGGGACGCGACTCACTCGGCTGACTCGCGCGCTGCGCAACGCCAATCCAGACCTCGCGCTCGAACGCGCAGCGGCACTGATGCCCGACTGGTCGGGTGGTACGCGCATCGGTTGCGCGGTGCGCGACTTCATGGATCTCTATGGCCGGCGGGGGATGGCCCGCGGTGCCGTAGTTCTGATCGTCTCCGACGGTTGGGAGCGCGACGACCCGAGCATCCTCGCCCGTCAGATGGTCGCGCTCGGCCGGCACGCGCATCGAGTCGTGTGGGCCAATCCGAGGGCGGCCGCGCCGGGCTTCGCTCCGCTCGCTGGCGGTATGGCGGCGGCCCTTCCGCACGTCGACTCGTTCATCAGCGGCCACTCCGCCGATGCGCTCCTCGAGGTCGTCCGGGCCCTAGGCGTCACTCATCACCGAGTTGTCAGAACCTGGTTGACCTATAGCTCAACTGGAATCTGACAAGTCGGCAGAATGAGTGGGTGATCGAGGGGTTTGAGATCGGCCACCACACCGCGGACGGGGATGGCTGGCTGACCGGGACGACTGTTGTGGTAGCGCGCGAGGGCGCCGTCGGAGGTGTGGACGTACGCGGCGGCGGCCCTGGTACTCGAGAGACCGACCTCTTGCATCCCACGACGACCATCGAGCGCGTGCATGCCGTCGTGCTCACCGGCGGGAGCGCGTACGGACTGGCGGCAGCGAACGGCGTCATGGAGGGTCTCGAGGCGGCTGGGATAGGGTTCCCCGTCGGTCTGGAGCCTCATCAGGTCGTTCCCATCGTCCCTGCGGCAGTGCTCTTCGACCTCGGCAGAGGCGGCGTTTTCAGCAGTCGGCCGACGTCAGACTTCGGAAGGCTGGCATTGGCTGCGGCCACGAGCAACCAGCCTGCCACCGGCACGGTTGGCGCCGGCACAGGTGCGGTCTGTGGAGGGATAAAAGGAGGCTTTGGTTATGCGGAGAAGCAGCTCGCATCTGGGGTCTCCATCTCAGCGGCCGTTGTGGTGAACGCCGCGGGATCGGCGGTTGACTCGACGACCGGCCGGTTGTGGGCTGATCATGCGCGGCTGCTTGCTACGCCAACTGATCTCGAGCGAGAGGCACTGGCGACTGCCTACGCCGATGCGCAAGCGTCGTTCGCCACCACTATTGGCGTGGTCCTGACCGATGCGATCCTGTCGAAGGCGCAGGCCAGCAAGCTTGCCGCGGTAGCGCACGATGGGATGGCCCGCGCTATCCGGCCGATCCACTCGATGTTGGACGGCGACACGGTGTTCTGCCTCGCTTCGTCCCGCCGACCGGTCGCCGAGGAGTCGATTCGCTGGCTGTTTGCCTTCAACACGCTGCTAGCCGCAGCCGCCGACTTATTCACAGACGCGTGCCTCGACGCGATGCTCGCTGCGACGGGACGCGGTTACTGGAGGAGCTACACCGACCTAGCTCCCTCCGTAGCCGGCTGAGATATCCGTGTCAGAACCGGTTGGATGGATTCCTACACTGGTGGCTGCATTCGGCCCATGACCAACGAGGGAACCATGAAGGTGCTACTGCTGGAAAACATCCATCCTGAAGGGGTTCGGCTGCTCACCGAACGCCGGATCGAGGTCGAGACGCTCAAGGGAGCGCTCGACGAGGCCGAATTGATCGACGCCTTGCCCGGAATGCAGCTGCTGGGTATCCGGTCGAAGACCAATGTGACGAAGAACGTCCTCGAGGCCTCGCCCGAGCTGCAAGCGATTGGTGCTTTCTGCATTGGCACCAACCAGGTCGACCTCACCGCCGCCGCCCGGCTGGGCATCCCGGTCTTCAACGCACCCTTCTCCAACACGCGCAGCGTGGTGGAGCTCGTGATCGCAGAGATCATTGCGCTGGCGCGGCATCTCACTGACAAGAACACCCGGATGCACGCCGGCATCTGGGATAAGTCGGCCACGGGCGCGCACGAGGTACGAGGGCGGACACTCGGCATCGTCGGCTACGGCAACATCGGCAGCCAGCTGTCGGTGGTGGCCGAGTCGATCGGCATGCGGGTCTACTTCTATGACATCGCGGACAAACTGGCGCTCGGCAATGCTCGGCGCTGCGAGACACTCGACGAGCTGCTTGAGGTTGCGGAAACGGTCACGTTGCACGTGGACGGACGACCCGGTAACGCCGGTCTCTTCGGAGCCGAGCAATTCGCCAAGATGCGCCGGCGGAGCTTGTTTCTCAATTTGTGCCGCGGCTTCGTTGTTGATCATGAGGCGCTGCGGCAGCAGCTGCTCAGTGGACACATTGCTGGTGCCGCGCTGGATGTCTTCGCCGAGGAGCCCAAGAGCACTGGAGACCCCTTCTCCAACGGCCTGCAAAACATCCCAAACGTGATCTTGACGCCCCACATCGGCGGCTCGACCGAGGAGGCGCAAACCGATATCGGCCGGTTCGTGGCTGGCAAGTTGTGCGATTTCGCCGATAGCGGGCACACCACAATGTCGGTCAACCTGCCACAGGTGCAGACCGACATCAGGATGGCTGGGCGCAGCCGGCTACTGCATGTCCATCAGAACGTCCCAGGAGTGCTTGCCACGGTCAACGGGTTGCTGGCGAACGCTCATGTCAACATCGAGGGCCAGGTGCTGTCCACCCGCGGTGAGCTGGGCTACGTGATCACCGACGTCGCTGGCGCTTTGACAGCTGAGTTGATCGACAAGCTTCAGAGCATGCCGGAGACCGTACGCCTCAGGGCGCTGGACTAGCGAGTGCGCACTGATCCTGTCGAACCACTGCCCTTCGACAAGCTCGGGGCAGATGACCTTAGGCTCCCTTCGACAGGCTCTGGGCACATCGGCGGATGAGTGCTGGCAGCCACGGCGGGCAGCGTGGATCGGCTTCAAGATCGTTAAGACGCCACCAGCCAACCTCGGCCAACTCATCCGGGGCGTTCACGTACGGCTCATCGTCAGATGGCGCCGGGGCTGAGAACGTCACCGTGATTTGCCGCTCACCGCCGTCGGTGATGAAAAATTCCGACTCCAAGTACGTCAACTGCACTCCAGAAAGATCAAGACCGACCTCCTCAGCGACTTCCCGTCGCGCCGTCGCTTCCAGCACATCGGCCTGCGGATCGGTGACATCAACATGGCCACCGATCATTCCGATCATGTTCGGCGCGTACGCGACGCCAGACGCCCGCAGCACGAGAAGCCAACTGTTGCCACGGTGGATCAGGACGCAGACGGTGACCGCGTAGAACCCACTGTCCACCAATGGATTACGACTTGCGGCGGATGATCTTGATCACGATGAACAACAGCAGTCCCAAGACGGCGAGAGCCGGACCGTAGCGCTTCAGAACAACCGGCACAACGGTGCTGAACACATTCAGCTCGCTTTCACCGGCGTCGCCCGATCGCGAGGAGTAGCGGGACGGTTCGGAGGCTGGGGGAGCCGTCGGAGGAGGAGCCTCCGTCGCTGATGACGCAACGTCAGCACCCGCGCTGCCCCCGACTTCGGATGACCCTGCTGCGGAGGGCACGGTTTCGAGCTCGATCGTCTGCTCGGTGTCCGCTTCATCGAATCGGGCGTCGGCATCGGCTGCAAAGGCTCCGCTCGACGACGCCTCCTCGGCCTCACCGAGGCCTTCGGTGAAACGCCCCGAAACGCAGGCTAGGAACTGGTCCAGCAGCTTATCGCTGACGTCAGAGATCACACCGCGGCCGAACTGCGCCGGCTTCCCGGTGATCGCCAGGTCGGTCAGCACTTCGACATCGGTTTGCTCGCCACTTTCGGCGAAGGAGGCGGTGACGACGGCCGTTGCCGTCCCGTTACCCCGCTTGTCCTTGCCGCGAGCCTCGATCACCACTCGCCGGTCCGCATCGTTGCGTTCCACGTACCGGCCAGATCCGTTGTAGAGAAGGGCGACCGGGCCCAATTTGATCTTCACCGATCCGGTGAATTCGTCGCCTTCGATGCTCGTGATCGTGGCGCCCGGGAAGCACGGAGCCAATTCCTCCAGGTTGTTGAAGGCGTTCCAGGCCTCGTCTATGCGGGCGGGCACGCTGAAGTGATGCGTCAGGTCCATAGTTCATCTTGTCCTATGCGCGGGCAGCCGCCAGCACCGCACGGCGACCCAAGATCGACACGAGGTGCCGGCGGTACTCCGGGTCCCCATTGATGTCGGTAGGCGGCGCCGTGCCGTCAGCGATGCCGGTCAACGCACCGGCGACGGCATCGGGCTCGAGCGCGACGCCGACCAGCGCTTGCTCGGCTGCACGCGCCCGAACTGGTGTCGGTCCCATGTTTGTCAAGGCAATCCGGGCCTCAGCGATGGTGCCACCCGCGGCCCGGACGGTCGCGGCGACACCGGCGATCGCCCACTGTTGAGCCACCCGGACGAACTTTTCGTACGCCGAGCCCCAGCCGGTGTATTTCGGTACCCGGACCTCGACCAAGATCTCGTCATCTCCAAGCGCCGTCGTGAAGAGATCTTGGAAAAAGTCGGCTGCTGCGACTCGTCGTTGCCCACCAGGACCGGCGATCACGAACTCGGCCTCCAGGGCCAGCATCGGTGCCGGAAGGTCGCCCGCCGGATCCGCATGCGCGCAAGCCCCGCCGATGGTTCCCCGATGCCGGACTTGCGGATCGGCCACCGTCTCGACACATCTGGCGATCAGCGATGCATGCTCGGCGACCAGCGGATCGCGCGCGACTTCGAAGTGTGGCGTCATCGCCCCAATGACGATCGCGTCGCCGTCGTCGCGGACGCCCTTGAGCGAATCGATCTTGGCCAAGTCGATCAGCAGCTCGGGCGCTGCGAGCCGGAGCTTCATCACCGGCAGCAGGCTCTGCCCACCAGCAATGATCTTGGCATCGTCGCCGCCCTCCGCGAGCAGTTCCAGCGCCTCATCGACGCTGGTGGGTGCCTTGTAGTCGAACGCCGCGGGGATCACGACACACCTCGCCGGTGGGGCTGGTGCTCGCTTCGCTCGCGCAATTTGATCATGCCTGTCCTCCTTCGGTATCGAAGTGAGGCTGGGCCTCCTCGGGCGTGGCCGCTTCCTCGGTCATCGGTTGTGCACCCTGAATCGCCTTCCAGACACGCATCGGCGTACAGGGCATTTCGATGTCTTTGACCCCAAACGGACGCAATGCGTCAAGGATGCCGTTGACGATGGCCGGAGTGGACGCGATCGTTCCGGCCTCGCCGACCCCCTTGGCGCCAAGCTCGTTGTACAGGGCCGGAGACTCGGTTCGGTCGGTGACGAAGTCGACGAGATCGGGGGCTGAAGGTACCAGATAGTCCACAAACGATCCGGTCACGAGAGTGCCGTTGTCGTCGTAGACAGCTTCCTCGAATAGGGCCTGCGCAATCCCTTGGGTCAGTCCCCCGTGCACCTGACCGTCGACGATCAGCGGATTGATCACCTTCCCAATATCGTCGACGGCGACGTATTTGCGGATGGACACGGCTCCGGTCTCGGTGTCCACCTCAATGGCTGCGAGGTGGGTGCCGTGCGGATAGGAGTAGACCTCAGGGTCGAAGGACGCCGTAGAATCCAGGTTCGGCTCGATTCCCTCCGGCCAGGCGTGCGCTTGGAGGGCGGCGAAGGCAATCTCAGCCAGCGACTTGCCCGTATCAGTGCCTCTGACCCAGAAGTGGCCGCCTCTGAACTCAAGATCATCCTCGCTTGCCTCCAACATGTGAGCTGCGATGGGCTTGGCCTTTTCGATCACCTTGTCGGCGGCCTTGAGCACCGCGGTCACGCCGACAACAAGTGATCGGGAGCCGTAGGTGTCGAGGCCACGCTGAGCAACCTGGGTGTCGCCATGCAGCACTTCCACATCCTCAAAAGCGACCCCCAACTTGTCGGCCACGATTTGGCTCCAGGCTGTCTCGTGTCCTTGTCCGTGAGGGCTCGTTCCGACAACGACCTCGACCGTGCCAAGTGGGAGCATCCGCACCTCAGCGTGCTCCCAACCGCCGGCGATGTAGTTGAGACTCCCGAGTATCCGCGAAGGGGCTAGCCCACATTGCTCGGTGTATGTCGAGATGCCGATCCCGAGCTGTACTGGGTCTTTGCGGGCACGGCGTTCGGCCTGTTCAGCCCGCAGCCCGTCGTAGTCGAACAGTTCCTTGGCCCTTGCAGTGGCTGCCTCGTAGTTGCCGGAGTCGTATTCGAATCCGGCTACGGTGGTGAAGGGAAACTCCTCGGCGGTGATCCAGTTCTTGGCCCGCAGCTCCAAGGGATCCATGTCCAGCTCGACTGCAAGATCATCCATGAGTCGCTCGATGGCGTACGTTGCCTCGGGGCGGCCGGCCCCGCGATAAGCATCAGTGCGGACCATGTTGGTCAAGATGTTCTTGACCTCGAAGCGGTAGGCGGCGAACTTGTAGATCCCGTTGTACATGTAGGCGCCGAGGATCGGAATGGCCGGGCCCACCAGACCCATGTATGCGCCCATATTGGCAAGTAGGTCGACGTGCAGTGCGGTGACCTTGCCCTCCTTAGTCGCGGCCAGCGTCAACCGTTGTACCTGATCCCGGCCATGGTGGGCACCCTGCAGCGACTCGCTGCGCGTTTCGGTGTACTTGACTGGCTTGCCCAGCTTCTTGGCCACCGTAAAGGTAATGAACTCCTCGGGCGTGACCTCCAACTTGCCGCCGAAGCCCCCGCCGACATCCGGTGCAATCACCCTGATCTTGTGCTCAGGGGTGTTTGTCGCGATTGCAGTGAAGACGCGCACAAAGTGTGGCACCTGGGTCGATGACCAGAGGACGATCTGATCACCGGTCGGGTCGACCAGGAAGGAACGCGGTTCCATGAAGGCTGGAATCAACCGCTGCTGCCGGAAGGTCCGCTCCAGCACGATGCCGTGCTGGCGAGCCTTTTCGATCTCGTCCTTGACGTCGGTACCAGTACCCGCCTCGGCCGAGTCGAAGACCCAGTGGGTCGACAGATTCGTCTCCCAGTCGGGATGGACGTAGGGAGGCCCAGCTGCGGCAGCCTCGAGATCGAGGACAACCTGCTCATCTTCGTACTCGACATCGACCAGCTCCGTCGCGTCGCGGGCAGCTTGGGCACTCCGGGCCACGACCACCGCCACAATTTCGCCCGCGAAGTTGACTTCCTCCCTCGCGACCGGGTAGTACTCCGGGACCTTGTCCTCGGGCGAGAGCGGCCAGCCACACGGCATGGGGCCCACATCGTCGGCAAGATCAGGTCCGGTGAAGACCGCGATAACACCGGGCGCAGCCTTCGCCTGGGCCGCGTCGATCGAAATGATCTTCGCGTGCGCGATGGGGCTGCGCACCATGCCGAGGAACAGCATTCCCGGGACGGTGAGATTGTCGGTGAATCGAGTCCGACCGGTGATCAGCCGCTGATCTTCTTTGCGGAGTCGCGG
>DASUYM010000315.1:0-21785 GCA_036377435.1 Propionibacteriaceae bacterium | reverse complement strand
GCCAGCCTGTCCGGGTGCGCAAACAGAGCCGGAATCTCCTCGGCCACCCAGGCCGACGTACAGTCGCCGTCGGCCAACATGATGCCGCCACCAGCATTGACGACAAGCTCGGCATTGCGAGCCTGTTCACCGTTTCCGTGCGGATACGGCACGAACACAGCAGGGAGCCCAACAGCGGCCGTCTCCAGCACCGTGCTGGCGCCGCTTCGAGCCAACATCAGGTCGGCTGCCGCGTATGCCCGTTCCATCTGTGCCACGTAAGCCACCGGCCGGTAGACAGCTCCTGTCCGCTCGTCGAGGCTCCGCACCATGTCAGGAGTGAGGTTCCTTGGACCCAGGACGTGAAGCACCTGGATCCCCTGGGCCAGCAACTTTGTCCAGGCGCCTGCCACGGCGGTATTGATCCGCATCGCACCTTGTGAGCCTCCGCTGACGAGCAGGGTGGGGAGCTCCGGATGTAATTCGAAGCCAATGCGTGATTCGCGCTGCAGAGCGGCTCTGTCGAGGTCGGTGATGGCCCGCCGCATTGGCAGCCCGATGCAGCGTGCATGCGGCAACGCAGTGTTCGGAAACGAGGTGTAGACATGGCTGGTCAGTCGCGCCGCAAGCCTGTTGGCAAGGCCGGGCAGCACGTTCTGTTCGTGGATCACCATTGGTAGGCCCAGCCACCGGGCGGCCAGGTAGGCAGGAGTGGACACATAACCGCCAAAGCCGAGCACCACGTCAGCCTGGGTACGCCGCAGCAGTCGTACCGTCGTAGTCACTGCCTCAATCAGCCGCGGAGCGAGCAGCGCCAGATCCTTTCCGACCCGCCGCGGCATCGGTACCGGGGGGATCAGCTCCAGGTCAAGGCCAGCTGCCGGGACGACGGTTGTCTCCAGGCCGCGGGCGGTGCCCAGTGCCGTGAGCGTCACCCCGGGGTTAAGCCGGCGTAGCTCAAGGCCGGTCGCGATCAGCGGCGAGGTATGCCCCGCTGTCCCACCGCCAGCGAGCACCACAGATCCGGAAGCCGCAGCCGATTCGTTCATGAGCGCGTCCGCGAGCCAACCACCGTCGTCATCCGCGGCTGAGGCCTGATTGCCTTCTTGGCCAGTAGCTTGCGGGCCTCGGGTTCCCGGCGAGCGCACGCAAGCAGGACGCCGACCGCCAGCAAGTTGGCAATCAACGCCGATCCCCCGTAGGACACCAGCGGCAGCGGAACCCCAGCGATCGGGAGTAGCCGCAGTACGACTGCGAGATTGATCAACGCCTGCACCATGAACCAGGCAGTGATGCCACCAGCGGCATACCGGACGAAGAGATCATCGGCATGCGTCGCAATCCGGATGCCGGCATACCCCAAGATGCCGATCATGGCGAGGATGACCAAGCTGCCGAACAGGCCGAACTCCTCGCCGAGCACAGCGAAGATGAAATCGGTGTGCGCCTCCGGGAGCCCGCCCCACTTCTGACGGCTGGCGCCAAGGCCGACCCCCCACCAGCCGCCAGACGCAATCGCGAACATGCCGGCGTTGGCCTGATCATTGGCGCCGTTGAGATCAAGATTGGGGTCCAGAAATGCGGCAAGACGGCGCATCCGCACCGGCGAGGTGACGAAGATCGCGATCACACCCGCTAGACCGGCCGACGCCATGGCCATGAGCACCCGCAATGGAGCACCGACAACCCACAGCATGCCCGCTGCGATGACCGCCATCACCACCGCCGTTCCCGCGTCCCCCTGGAACAGCACGAGCAAGATCAGTACGGCGCTCACCGGAAGGAAGGGCACCAGCAGGTGCTTCGGCTGGTCGAGCAAGCGATACTTGCGGGCCAGCACGTCGGCCCCCCAAACGATCATGGCCAGTTTCGCGAACTCCGCCGGCTGTATGGAGAACAGCGAGGAGCCGAGGTAGAGCCAGTTGCGGTTACCGTTCACCGAGATGCCGAGCGGCGTATAGGTCAAGATCAACAAAATGGCGGCGAGAGCCACCCCGAACCAGCTCAACAGCCGCAGCTTCAACGGCGGCAGCTTCATGATCGCGAATGCACCCAGCACGCCGACAGCGAGGAAGATCAGTTGCCGCTTCACGTAGAAGTAGGAGTCACCGACCCTGAGGTAGGCATTCACGCTGGACGCCGAGAGCACCATCATCAACCCAACGATGACCAGCAGTGCGACAGAGCCGAGCACCAGGTGATAGCTGGTCAACGGCCGGTCCAGTACCGAGCGGAGCCAGTGCAGAACTTCGAGGACCGACGTTGGGCGCCGGGTGTGAGCAGTCCGGGAATGGCGAACCGGCCCAGCTCGGTGGCTGGATGCGGTCTCGCCCTGCGGGGTCAGGGTCGCCACTGACCGTCACTCCTCTGCGAGCGCGCGCACCGCGGCAGCGAAGGCATCCCCGCGTGCGGCGTAATCGGTGAACATGTCCTTGCTGGCGCACCCCGGCGCGAGCAGGACGGCATCACCAGGTCTGGCCAGGGAAGCGGCCGCCGCAACGGCTTGTGCCATTGCTCTAGTGTCGACTCCCTCAATGATTTGTGTGGGGACTTCAGGCGCGTGTCGAGCGAGGGCTTGCGCGATGATCTCCCGGTCTGTCCCGAGCAGTACCGCACCACGCAATCTTTCACGGTGGGCAGCGACCAACTCGTCGAAGGTGGTGCCTTTGGCCTGACCTCCGGCGATCCACACCACGGAGCTGAAGGCGCGCAGCGCGGCATCGGCGGCGTGGGGATTGGTTGCTTTGGAATCATCCACCCAGGAGACCCCATGGCGTTCCAGCACGGTCTGGATCTTGTGCGGGCCGACCGTGACCGTCTGCAATCCTTTGCGGACCGCCGTCGCGGGCACGCCGTACGAGCGAGCCAGCGCGGCAGCCGCCAGCGCGTTGGCAACATTGTGCGGCGCGGCGGGATTCACATCGCTGACCTTTGCGAGCTCCAGCGCCGAATCCCGACGCTGCTCGATGAACGCCCGATCAACCAGCAAGTCATCGACCACCCCCAGCATCGACAGTCCAGGTGTCCCCAACGTGAACCCGATCGCTCGGGCACCTTCGACCACCTCGGCCTGCTCGACCATCTGCTCGGTGACCGGGTCAGCGACGTTGTAGACGCAGCTGGCGTGGACGCCGGAGTAGATCCTGGCCTTGGCGTCGCGATAGGCCGCGTACGAGCTGTGCCATTCCAAGTGATCGGGCTGCACGTTCAGGACTGCAGCCGAGTGCATGGCCAGCGAGTTGGACCAGTGCAACTGGTGACTGGAGAGCTCCACCGCGAGTACGTCGTATGGTTGCGGGTCCAGCACGATCTCCATGACGGGTCGGCCAATGTTGCCCACCGCGGCCGTCCTCAGTCCTGCAGCGGTCAGGATCGCCTCAAGCATCTGGGTGGTTGTGGTCTTGCCGTTCGTACCGGTGATGCCGAGCCACGGCACGATCTTGTCGGGCCGGCTGAGCCGCCAGGCCAGCTCCACCTCACTCCAGATGGCCACGCCACGAGCAGCGGCCTGCACCAGCAGCGGTGAGCTGGCCGGCCAGCCGGTCGCGATGACCAGGTCGGCATCGTCGGGAAGGGTCTCGGTGGAACCCGGCCCAAGCCGGACTGAGCCGCCGAGCACTTCCAGCAGCTTGCCCTTGTCGGAGGTGAGGTCATCGAGCACGTCGTCCAGAGCCGTGACGCGGGCGCCGAAATGGAGTAACCCGTCGGCAGCCGCGAAACCAGAAACGCCGATGCCTGCGACCACAATGTGCGCCTCCGGCCACGGTGAGCGGCTATCGGCATGCGCCAACCATGCCGGGCTCATGGCGAAGCCATGCGATCAAATCGGCGGGAGGAAAGCGACCTCCAGCCCCGGCGGCGAGCTGTGTTCATGTGCCGGCCACCCACTCTGCATAGAAAATGCCTAGGCCCGCGGCAACGCACAACCCGGCAATGATCCAAAAGCGCATCACGATCGTCACCTGGGCCCAGTTCAGGAGCTCGAAGTGATGGTGGATGGGTGACATCTTGAACAGCCGTCGGCCACGAGTCAGCTTGAAGAAGGCAACCTGGAGGATCACTGACATCACCTCAATGACCAGCAGCCCACCCAAGATCACCAGGAGCAGCTCGGTTCGAGTAAAGATCGCCATTCCAGCAAGCGCGCCGCCAAGAGACAATGACCCGGTGTCGCCCATGAAGATCTTCGCGGGTTCGGCGTTCCACCACAGGAAGCCGAAGCAGGCGCCCGCGAGCGCAATCGCTACCACCGCCAGGTCGTAGGGGTCGCGTACCTCATAACACTTCGGCCCGGCAGATGCGGTATAGGCGCAGGACTGGTTGTACTGCCAGATATTGACCAGGGTATAGGCGCCGAAGATCATCACGCAGGCACCGGAGGCGAGGCCGTCGAGGCCATCGGTGAGGTTGACTCCGTTGCTGGCGGCGGCGATCAGCAGCATGACCCAGATGATCACGAGGATCAGTGGTAGTTGCAGCCATTCGATGTCCCGGAGGAACGAGATGGCAGGTGAGGCAGGGGTAACGCCCCGCTCGTCGGGGAACTGCAGTGATCCGAGCGCAAACAGAATTGCCACGATCGACTGACCGGCGATCTTGGCCTTACTCCGCAGACCGAGCGAGCGCTGTTTGCTGATCTTGACGTAGTCATCGAGAAACCCGACCACACCTAAGCCGGTGAAGAGGAAGAGCACCAGCAATGCAGATGCGGAAGGTGCTGAGAAGGTGATCAGATGGCTGCCAAAGTAGGCGATCAAGACGGCGGCAATGATGACCAGGCCACCCATAGTCGGAGTTCCGCGCTTTACGTGATGTGAGGTGGGGCCGTCGTCGCGGATCAGCTGCCCGTAACCCTTCTTGACCAGGACGACGATTGCCAGCTTGGTGCCGAGCAGCGTGCCGAGCAGGGCGAGGCAGCCGGCGAAGACAATGGCCTTCACACGGCATCCTGGCGACGTGGTGGTCCGACGGCAGCAAGGATTTCGTCGGCCACGGTGTCCAAGGCTAGGCCACGGGATGCCTTGACCAAGACGACGTCACCAGGACCAAGATCACTCGTGACGACAGCAACCGCAGCGGCCTTGTCCGTCACGGAGACCGCTCGTGTGGACGGCAAACCGGCGGCGACGGCGGCGCTGATGATCTGTGCTGCGTACTCACCAATCGCCACCAGGTGCTGGACGCCGCTCTCTGCTGCGAACCGGCCGAGCGCAGCATGCTCGTCGGCTGCGGTCTGGCCCAATTCGAGCATGTCTCCAAGCACGGCCCAGGTGTGCCGACCCGCTCGGCCCAACTCAGCCAAGGTGGTCAGCGCTGCGCGCATCGAATCCGGGTTGGCGTTGTACGCATCGTTGATCACCGTGACGCCGTCTGATCGGTCATGCAGCTCCATCCGCCAGCGCGATCGCGGACCAGCCGCCGCGAGCGCGGTGGCGACCTGGTCGAGCTCAAGACCCACCGCGACCGCCGCAGCAGCCGCGGCGACCGCATTCGCGACCTGGTGCCGACCGGTCAGCTGAAGCTGCACCTGAGATTCAGATTGACCGTTTCGACCGTCATGGAGCGCGAAGGAGTAGCGCCCATAAGCGTCACCTACTAGTTCAGAGGCCCAAACGCCCTCGTCAAGTGGCTGGATGGTTGACCAGGGCAGCACCTGGGCCCGGGTACGCCTCCGCATCGACCAGACCAGCGGATCGTCAATGTTCAATACTGCCCATCCATCAGGCGGGAGGGCCTCCACCAACTCGCCCTTGGCGCGGGCGATTGCGGCCTGCCCGCCGAACTCCCCCAGGTGGGCCTGCCCGACGTTCAGCACCACTCCGACTCGTGGCGGTGCGATGTCACAGAGGTAGGCGATGTGGCCAATCCCACGCGCCCCCATCTCCGCGACGAGGTACCTGGTCTGCTCGTTGACGTCTCCGACCGTGAGTGGCACACCGAGTTCGTTGTTGAGATTGCCGACTGCCGCCACGGTCGGACCGGCGCGCTCGAGCACCTGCGCAAGCAAATCCTTGGTCGAGGTCTTGCCGACCGAACCGGTAATGCCGACGACTTGGAGACCTCCAGCGCTCGCCCGGTCGACGAGGTATCGGGAGATCCGGCCGAGCGCGACCAGAGGATCAACCACCACCACACACAGAGCGCCCTTAACCGGATGCCTGGTAAGCGCCGCCCCCGCGCCGGCGGCTGTGGCTGACGCAACGTAATCATGACCGTCGACATGCTCTCCACGTAACGCCACGAACAGCGCACCAGCCGAGACGGCCCGGGAATCAGCCGTCAGGGCAGTCACCACCGCCGTCGTGTCGCCGGGACCAGATAGCTGCGCACCTAGCACCGAGGCGATCTCGTCGACCGTCACTGCAATCACGGCATCGGATCCTGCGGACCGGTCTGCCGGACCAGATCCGGGTGCAGCATGGCCCACTCCTCGGCCGCCACCACAGGATCACTGAACGGCAGAACCGTCCCAGCGATCTCCTGACCGACCTCGTGGCCTTTGCCGAGGATCGCGATCACGTCACCTGGAGCCGCCAATCGGAGCGCGAGGTTGATCGCCGAGCGCCGGTCGCCCCCGTCGATCACTTCGGTGGCAAGACCACCTTGGCGCACCGCCACGCGCGCGCCAGTGATCAGCTGCGCCCGGATGGCAGCGGGGTCTTCAGACCGTGGATTGTCGTCTGTGGCAATCACCACATCCGCGTGGCGTGCCGCTGACTCGCCCATCGGCTCCCGTTTCTGCGGATCGCGATCTCCACCGCAGCCAACGACTACGATGCGGCGGCGGCTTCCGACTGCCTCCAGTGCGGCGGCAATCGCTTGGGGCGTGTGCGCGAAGTCAACGTAGACCAGAGGCGCACCCAGCCCCAGCTCGACCCGCTGCATCCGGCCAGACACATCCGCCTGGCCTAGGCCGACGGCAGCACGTTCCAGGTCCCCGCCGATCGCGTCCACCATCGCCAGCGCCGTCAACGCATTGCGAATATTGAACTCACCCGGGAGTCTGAGGTTGAAGTCGAGGGTACGACCGCTCAGGTCGGCGCGAACGGCCGCTCGTCCATCGGATAGGGCCCGGTACGCCAACGCGCGGCATGCGGCGTCGCCGTCGAGACTTACCGTTGTGAGGCGGATTCCAGTCTCGCGACCGATGCGCTGCACCAGTTCGCGACCTCGCGGATCATCGACATTGATCACCGCATGTCTGGTCCGCTCCGGAGTGAACAGCGATGCCTTGGCCTCGAAGTAGGACTCCATGTCGCCGTGGAAGTCCAGATGATCTCTGCCGAGGTTAGTGAAGGCTGCGACATCAAAGGTGATCGCATCGGCGCGGCCGAGCACCAGGGCGTGGGAGGAGACCTCCATCATCACCGTCTCAGCTCCCTCTTCGAGCAGGAAAGCGAGCAGACCCTGAAGATCGGTCGACTCCGGCGTCGTCACGGTCGTCGGAATGCAGTCCAGGGCTACGCCGTTCAGCCGGAAACCGACGGTACCGACCGACCCGGTGCTCACTCCTCCCGCCCGCAGGGCGGCCTCGAGCAGGAATGTAGTGGTGGTTTTTCCATTGGTGCCGGTGACGGCACACATGGTGAGTGCGTCGGCTGGCCGGCCGTAGATGGTGGCGGCGACGCCGGCCATTGCCTGCCTGGGCTGGTCGACCACGATCACGGGAAGCTGCACGCCGTTGGCGATCTGGCCCCCCGCTGCGTCGGTGAGAATGGCGACAGCCCCCGCTTGGGCCGCTTGTTGGACGAATTCTGCGCCGTGATGATGCGCACCGGACAAGGCGACGTAGAGGTCGCCGGGACGTACCAGCCGGGAGTCGATGCTGATGCCACTGACAACCGGGTCGCTTACCGCGGCGCGGTCCCCGAACAGCTCGGCCAAACCGATCTGGTGTCTGGTGCGCGGCCGGAGCACGGCCCCCCGTGGTGCAAAAGACACGCTGGTGACGTTATCGACTTGTCGGCCCGTCTGGACCAATACCCTCCATGTTTTGATTGCTCGCTGCCGCTCGCTGCGGATCGCGCCAGGAAGCCGCCGACATCGTCGTCGCTCGCCGACCAAAAGCATGTCGGCTCCCTCCTCCTCAGCACGGCGCCGCGCGATCCGCTGTTTGATTGCTCGCTGCCGCTCGCTGCGGTCACCACGTAGTGGGCAGCGGCCGGTGCGGCCTGGCATCCGGAGCGACTGAGTAGCGCGGCAAGGCGATATTCATGATGTCGCGGTATGCCGGCGCCGCTGTGACTGACCCTGTATCGCCCATTCTCGGGTTGCTGATCACGACGTAGGTCAGGATCTGCGGATCGTCGAGCGGCGCAAATCCCACGAATGAGGTTACGTAGCCCCGGTAACAGCCACATCTGGTGTCCGCACGCTGTGCGGTGCCGGTCTTGCCGCCGGTTGTGTACCTGTCGAGTTTCAGGTTCCGTTGACCGTTGGTGCTGTCGATGACGGCCTGCATCAGCTCGCGTACCTGAGCCGAACTCTTCTCCGAGATGACCCGCCGCTGCGGCGTTCGCGGCAACCCCACTTCCTTGCCCTCGCCGTCGGTCGCCTTCTTGATCACTGTTGGCGGGTTGTAGATCCCGCCGTTCACAATGCCCGCAATGGCTGCTGCTTCCTGGATTCCGGTCACCGCGATCGCCTGCCCAAATGCGATCTGATCGCGCTGGCCGTCGGTCATGTCTGGCTTGGGGATGATGCCTGCGGATTCGCCGGGCAGTTGGATGTTGGTCTTCGACCCGAGGCCGAAGCTCACCAGATACTCGTGCAGCTTCTGCTTGTCGAGCTGGCGGGTCAGCAACGCGGTGCCGATGTTGGACGAATCCGCTATCACCCCGCGCATGGTGTAGTGCAGCACCCCGTGAGAGAAGTGATCCTTGATCGAGCGGCCACCCGAGGCGAGACGGCTGGGAATGACAACGCGAGTGGACGGTGTCACTGTGCCGGAGTCAATCAATGCCGCCGAAGTCAGGATCTTCTGTACGCTTCCGGGCTCGTATGGAGCAGAGACGGCACGGTTGCCCCGGTCCTCTGATTTTGCCGCCTGTGGCCTGGACGAGTCGTAGGTGGGCGCATTGGCCAGAGCGATCAGCTGACCTGTCTTGATGTCCATAACGATGGCGAAGCCTGAATCGGCGCGGGTCTTGTCGACCTGCTCCGCAAGACGCCGTTCGGCAACCCACTGCACCTCGGAGTCGAGTGTGAGCTGGAAGCTGAGGCCATTGCGCGCCGGTGCAATGGAACTCTGACCAAGCGGAATCTTGCTGCCATTCGGGGCGCTCTCGTAGGTTTCCTTGCCTTCAACCCCGGCCAGCTGGGCATTGAGGGTTCGCTCCAGCCCCGCCAGACCCTTGCCATCCGCCCCGACGAAGCCGACCACTGAGGCGCCGACCGAGCCATTGGGGTAGGTACGGATGGGATCGCTCTCCCGGAAAACCCCATGCAAGTCGCGCTTGGACAGGTCAGCCGCGAGCGCACTGTAGGTGAGAGCAGGCACCTTCTTCTTGAGATAGACAAATCGGGTGCCGCTCTTGGTCAGCAGCGGCATCAGTTCCGCGGGCGACATGGCGAGGTGGCCGGCAAGCACGCTGGCGAACTCCACTGCTCGGGAAGCTGTCAGCGTCGGATCGGCTGTCACCGCGACGGCTGGCTGTGTCGAGGCAAGGACCAAACCGTTGCGATCTGTGATCTCGCCACGCGCCGGCAGCAGCGGCAGTGTCCTGGTCAAAGCGTCGGCGGTATAGGACGACGAGTCGAAGCCCTGGAGTTGCAGCAGCCGGCCCGCGCAGAGTGAAAGCGCCATGGCCACCGCGATGAGCAGCACGTGCAACCGCCGAGGGGCCGACGCCAGCGGCAGCCGGATCGGAGGCCTGCGGCGAACGAGCCGAATCGACGGTGGCTGACGTATTCGCGGCCGGGAATCAATGACCGTGCCGTCACGGAGAATGCGTACGCCACGGGCGTGCAGCGGGGACGATTGGTCGGTCGCGATCGGCCGCGAGTGGTCGGGGGCAGCTGGAGCGCGGAGCGGGCGCGACGAGACCTTGGGTGGTGGCGGCTGGCGACGATATTCCTCATCCATCACGGCTGTCCCCTGCCGTGCGTCCCCTTCTTGCTTGTCGTGCCGGCGGCCGACGTGGCCTTCTTCTGTTCCGCCGCCCGTTCGGCAGCCTTACGCTTGGCCTCTGCTGCGGCGGCCTCTTTCTTCGCGGCCTTGGCAGCAGCCTTCGCTTCGGCGCGGGCACGCTTGGCCGCCTGCTCGGCCGCCAGCTGTGCGGGTGTCTTCACGATCAACGCGGGCACCTCAAGACCGCTCACCGGCCTTGGCTTGCCCACCACCTTGCCGCTGGGCAGCACCAGAAACGCTGGAAACGGGTTGGGGCGCATCCCGAGCGCGGAGGCCCGACGGGCCAGCTCCGGGGGGGCAGCGAGAGCGTCAAGCTGATTTTCCAGGTCGGCCTGGGCGTAGGCGAGTTCTCCTGCCTGCCGATTGAGCGTCCGCGACTGGAACGCCTGGCTCTGCAGCGTGGTGTTGAGCATGAGCAGGCCCGCCATGCCGAGACCAAACACACCAATCAGCACCAGGAGAAAAGGGAATCGAGCCAGCTGGGCGGCCGGTTGCGCCACTGCCCGCAGCGGCCGACCTGTCGTCCGGACCTGGTCAGCCCTGGCGGCGATGGGTGCCCACAGCGCACTCATCCGGCTACCGCCATCTCGGAGATGCGTACCGCGGCACGGAGGCGCGCCGAGGCAGCGCGTGGGTTCCGGGCGATTTCTCCAGGACTGGGCCGCATCGCTCCACGGGTCAACAGCCTCAGCTCCGGCCGGAGCTCCTCCGGCACAACTGGAAGGTCGCGTGGCGCGCGATCCCGAGCGGCAAGGCCGAGGATTTGCTTGACCAACCTGTCCTCCAGCGAGTGGTAGGCCAACACGGCGATCCGGCCGTGAAGCGCGAGCGCCGCGATGGCATTCGGCAGCACGGATTCGAGCGATTCCAGCTCGGCGTTGACCTCGATCCGGAGAGCCTGAAAAGTGCGCTTCGCGGGATGACCGCTGGTCTTGCGGGAAGCTGCCGGGACCGCGTCGTACAGCAGCTGCACGAGTCGGCTGGAAGTGACGAAAGGCTCGCGCTCTCGCTCGGTGACGATCCGCCGAGCAATCCGGTCGGCGTACCGCTCCTCGCCGTAGGTTCGCAGGATTCGAGACAGTTCTGCTCTCGAGTAGGTATTCAGGACCTGAGCCGCTGTCAACTCTTGGCGTCCCATCCGCATGTCGAGCGGGGCATCTTGTGCGTATGCGAACCCGCGGTCAGGATCATCGATCTGAAGCGAGGAGACGCCGAGGTCAAGCAGAATCCCTTGAACCTTGGGGCGGCCGAGCCTGGCGAGCACCGCCGGCAACTCGTCATAGCGTGCCTCGACGAGCGTGATCCGGTCGGCAAACTCGGCCAGCCGCTCGCGGGCGAGAGCCAGTGCCTTGGGATCGCGATCAAGTCCGATCAACTGCGCCTCGGGGCAGGCAGCCAGCAAGGCGCGGGCATGTCCGCCCAGGCCGAGAGTGCAATCGACAAGGTACGTCGAGCTTCGAGCGGCGGCATTGCCCGAGCAGCTCCCAAAAACACTGCCGCCCTCCCCGGCCGGATCAATCGGCGGTGCCTCCAGAGCCGGAGCCAGCAATGCAACGACTTCCGCCAACATGACGGGGAGGTGCAGCTCGGCCAGGCCACTCATCCGACATCTCGACCCTTCATTGATCCGTACTGTTCTGACATTGAGCTGCTTGCACACCGCGCGCTGGATCCGCCACCGTCGCTCGCAGAGGAAGGAACGCCTCTGCTCGCTCCTCCTCCTCCTCCGTGCGGCGGCGCGCGATTCCCGATGCCCGCAGCTCCCGGCCATGGCTCGTGTAGAGGGGTTTCAACCCGAGATCCGCGGGGAGTCCTACCTGGCACCGGGGAAGTTGTGTCAGGGAGTCGAACCTGCGGGTTGAAGCCTCTCTACACGAGCCGTATTTCGTCGTCTTTGCTGCCGTGTTCCTCAGCCCCCGGGGAACACAGCTTCGTTCAGTTCGGCAAACGCCGCCTCCTTCGCGGCGGAGTACTCCTCCCATGCGGCGGCGTCCCATACCTCCACACGATCGATCGCCCCCACCACGACACAGTCCTTGTCGAGGCCCGCGTACGCCCGCAAATGAGGCGGGATCGTGATGCGGCCCTGCTTGTCCGGTGTCTCATCCGAAGCTCCCGAGGCGAGCATCCGCTGATAGTCCCGGACCTGTTGCTGGCTAGTGGAGGCGCTCCTCGCGGTTTTGGTCACCTCGACGAACTTCTCTGTCGGCCAGATGGCCAGGCAGTGCTCCTGGAATCGGGTGATCACCAGGCCGTCAGCAAGCTCGTTGCGGTACTTCGCCGGAAGGATCAGGCGACCTTTGTCGTCGAGCTTCGGAGTGTGGGTGCCAAGAAACATGGGCCACCCTCCTAACCCCACTCATCGTCCACCAATCTCCACTTTCCCCCACCATACCCCACTCCTCCCCACAAGGCACCCTTTGCCCGCTGGTATGTTCAGCTTCGGCGTGTTGCCCTTTTCCTGAGAGGGGCAGATAACACGTAGGGTTTGGACATGTCCCTGGGCTACGAGAAGGCGGCCGGGATCGGGCGAAGTCCTGACCAGGCCTACTCTCTCGCCGACGTGGTCGAGGTGATGGGCAAGGTCCGGCACGCGATGGAGAGCGTGATCGAGGGTAAGCGGAGCTCGGTCGACCTGGCGTTAGTCGTGCTGCTGGCCGAGGGTCACCTTCTTGTCGAGGATGTCCCCGGAGTCGGCAAGACAATGCTCGCCAAGGCGCTGGGCCGTTCGATCGCGTGCTCTGTACGCCGAGTTCAGTTCACTCCCGACCTGTTGCCATCCGACATCACCGGCGTCTCGGTGTTCAATCAGGAAACGCGCGACTTCGAATTCAAGCCTGGCGGCATCTTCGCCAACATCGTGGTCGGTGACGAGATCAACCGGGCTTCGCCGAAGACGCAGTCGGCCCTTCTGGAATCGATGGAAGAACGTCAAGTCAGTGTCGATGGCACGACCTATCGGCTCGAGCCGCCCTTCATGGTGGTCGCCACACAGAACCCGATCGAGATGGAAGGCACCTACCCACTGCCCGAGGCCCAGCGGGATCGGTTCATGGCGCGAATCCAAATGGGTTACCCGACTCCGAACTCCGAGCTGGACATGCTCGAATCCCATGGCTCCAGCGATCCGCTCGCTGCGCTGCAACCGGTGACCGACGGCTCCACCATCCGAGGGCTGATCGATGCGGTCAAGAAGGTGTACGTCAGCCCGGCCGTCAAGCACTACATCGTCCAGGTGGTCAACGCCACACGGAACTCGCGCGACCTGCGACTCGGCGCTTCACCTCGCGCGACGCTGCAACTGCTCCGTGCCAGCCGTGCTTTCGCGGCGATGTCTGGCCGAGATTACGTGACTCCGGACGACGTTGCGGCCCTCGGAGTCTCCGTGCTGGCGCATCGGGTGCTGCCCTCCACCGACGCCCAGCTGGCCCGCCGTACGGTGACCGACGTGATCGCCCAGGCCATCCAATCCGTACACATTCCAGACCGGAGATAGATGGCACCATGTCGCGTCCGTGGCGGCTGCTCACGACCCGGGGGCGGTTCTTCGTATTGATCGGCCTGATCGTGGTCGTGCTGGCCATGGCCGCCGGCCAGCGTGATGTCATGCGACTAGGCCTGTTGCTGGTGGCCCTCCCCGCTATCGCCGCTATTTTGGTCTCTCGCGCCAGGTTGCGGATGTCATGCGAGCGCTCCATTGAGCCTGCCCAAGTGCCGCTGGGTTCACCGATGAAAGGCCAGATCACTATCGGCCAGGATGGCAGGCTGCCCGCCGGAATCTTGCTTCTCGAGGATTCGGTGCCACGTGAGCTCGGAACTCAGCCACGATTCCTGGTGGAGCGGGCGGATCAGAGCTGGCGCCGGATGGTGGAATATCCGTTGCTGGGACGGGTACGCGGCCGCTTCTCCACGGGGCCGCTGACCGTACGAACTGTTGATCCATTTGGTCTGGTGCAACTCGATCGGCAGTTCGTCGCAACCAGCGAGGTTATGGTGACGCCGCGAATCGTGCCGCTGCCGACCATCAGGACGATCGGCGGCGGAGGCGGCACAGGCGAAGCCCGACCACACCGAGTTGGCGTCATCGGCCAAGATGACGCACTCGTCCGCGAGTACCGGCAAGGTGACGACGTACGTCGGATCCACTGGCGCTCCACTGCCCGGTGGGGGGATCTCATGGTTCGACGGGAGGAGCAGGCCTGGGACCCGAGTGCCAGCATCGTGCTCGACTCGAGAGGAAGCGCCCACGAGGGCCGGGGCATGCAGAACTCGCTGGAGTGGGCCATCTCCGCAGCCGCATCGATCGGTATCCACTTCCTGGACGACGGCTTCGGCATCGAGATCTACGAGGCTGACGGTCCGCTGCACATCAGCGGAACGATGGGTCAACACAGCTCGGCGTCCCAAGAATTGGTGATCAGTCGACTGACCGACCTCAGGCCCCGCTCGACCACCACAATGCACTACGCCGTGGAGTCCGCAACCGTTGACCGGCCCGGACAGCTGGCCATCGCGATCATGGGGCGGATGAACGCGCAGGATGCGCACTCGCTGCTCCGAGTGCGACGCAATCGGGCCCAGGGTCTGGCGATGCTAGTGGATGTTGACACGTTCGCCGACGAACCGGCGAGCGACCAGCAGCGAGCACAGCACGAGCTGGCCGGGCAGATCTTGCGTGACAACCAGTGGCGGGTCATCGACGTACCACGCGGCATGGGGGTTGCCGACGCGTGGTCCGCCCTCGAACAGCTCAATACGGCGGCCTAGTAATGCGCGCGTCCGACCGTAGCGCCATCGCCGTGACGATCTCGCTGATGCTGGCGTGCTTCACCGTGACCCCGCTGACCTCGGATTCCAGCTTCATCGGTCTGAGCTGGGTGTTGATCATCGCGATTGGCGCCGCCAGCCTGGGACTGCGACGCGTCAGACTGAGTAGCGGCGCCGTGCTCAGCGTTCAGATCGCGATCTTGCTGTTCTATTCCCTCGGTCTCAGCCTCACTCTCGCCTCGGCAACGACTGACCTGGGCACGCCGTGGTTCGAGCACTACCCCGCACTCTGGGCCGAGGGCATCGAGCACATGCGTACCCAGGCTTCGCCTATGGACCCCAACAACGGGGTGAAGCTGATCTTCGTGACGGTGATCGGGATGATCATGGTCATGACCGAGCTATTGGTATCTGGCGTCGGTCGACCGGCCTGGGCCATTGCGCCGCCCGCCACGCTGTTTCTGGTGCCGGCACTCGGTCTAGGCACTGACACCGGAGTGATCAGTTTCTGCTACATCGCGGTCGGTTATCTCGCAATCCTGATCGCGGAGGGCCTGAACGCAACGGCGCGATGGACTCGGGGACTCACCCGCGACTCCGCAGAGGGCTTCGGGACGTCCATGCCGGTGGTCTGGCGGGCTGCGGGCTATCTAGCGATTCCGGCCATTTTGGCCACCATCGTGCTCGGGTTTGCCTTACCCACGCTGTCCTTGCCCGGCATTGGTTTCGGCAACGGGCCCGGTGGCAGCGGTCCCCTCCAGTTGACCGATCCCACCTTGGATCTGCGCCGGAATCTCAACCAGCCAGAGGATCGCGAGGTGATCCGGTACCAGACCACGGCTCCCGGTGGGGTTTACTTGCGCCTGGCCTCGCTGCCTCAGTTGAACGCGAACGGCTGGAGCAATGTGCAGATACGGCTGAATAACGGAGTGACTCTCCCCACCATCCCGGGTCTGAGCGGCGAACCTGGAGAGCGGCGGCGGACAACGATCAACGTGCTCGACTTCGCCTCCCAGTACCTGCCGCTTCCGTACGCGCCGCGCACCTACGACGCACCAGGAGACTGGCGCTACGACGCCAACTCCTTGATCGTGGTGAACGCCGACAACCGGGCGCAGGATCTCCGCCGCCTGAGCTACACGGTCGAGAGCGTGGACATCGAGCCGGACATCAGTGAGCTGAACAATGCCGTCGCCGGTACTCCTGCAGACGCTGCAGTGACCGCGGACATCCCGTCCGATCTGCCGGACCCCTTGGTCCAGCTGGCCAATCGCATTACGGCCAAGGCCGACACTCCGGCCGCAAGGGCAGCCGCAATACAGGCCTATCTGCGCAGCAGCCAGTTCACCTACAGCACCGAGCCACTGCCAGGCAGTGGCTACGAGGCGCTGCAGAGCTTCCTGCTTCGCGATCAGAGGGGATACTGCGAGCAGTTCGCGTCGGCGATGGCCATGATGGCCCGGGTGGTCGGCATTCCATCCAGGGTGTCAGTCGGCTTTCTCCCGGGCGAACGGGATGAAGAAGGCTGGAAGGTCTCGATCCGCGACATGCATGCCTGGCCCGAGCTGTACTTCGCCAATTACGGCTGGGTGCGGTTCGAGCCGACGCCGGCCAGCGTGACCGGATCTGCGCCGTCGTGGACGGTGCAGAACACGGATTCCTCGGGAAGCGACCCGTCGGCAAACCCGTCCTCCGAGCCGAGTGCCGACGAAGTGTCGCCAGGCACCGTGCCATCGACCGTGCCAAGCGAGCAACCGACTGATCTCGGGCCGGGCGCCGGGCTCGGCTGGGGACGCACCCTGATCGTAGCCGTCATCGTTCTGGTCTTGTTGGCGATCCTCGCAGCCCCAGCGACCATTCGGGTGCGACGCCGCAGCGACCGGCTCAACGGGAGCGGGCCGGCGGAGGAGCAGGTAGAGGCTGCCTGGGCAGAGATCAGGGACACTATTCTCGACTACGGCGGGTCGTGGCCTGAGGGCTCACCACGTGCCATCGGCAGCGAGGTCGCGGACCGGCTCGAGGATGAGGAGTCCGAGTCAATGAGCCGGGTTGCCACTTTGGTCGAACGGTCGCGCTATGCGCGCAGCTTCGACCACGGCGGCTCTATGAGTGAGCTACCAACCATGACGTCCGAGATTCGGCGTGGGTTGGCTGCTCCGGCCGACTGGCGACAAAGGGTCATTGCGCTGGTGCTTCCGCGGTCGCTATTCCGGCGTACGCCAAGCAGCCGTGATCAGTAGTCAGCCGGCTACGCGGTTATCGATTTTGGGAAGGTAAACCCCCGTCGCGGCAGCGACGACTCATAAACCCTCGTCGCGCCGACGACGCCAGCGCTCTTCCATCTTGTCCATGAAGCCCTGCCCGTCGTGGGCGCGCGATGCCTGAGAGGTCTTCGCTCGATCCCGACCTTGACCAACATCGGCGTTGCCACCAACGTGCTGCCAGGAGTAGATGGCCGTCACCGCCGCCGCAACCATGATCACGAAGCCAAGCACGCTCAGGAACGGATTGACCGAGATGCCTGCGATGAGGAGCCCGAGGCCTGCAAAGAATCCCACGCCCGCAAGCGCGGCGCGACGCCGATGGACCCGTCGAACGCTGGTCCCCCGGAGAGCGTTGACCAGCTTAGGGTCCTCAGCCGCGAGAGCGGCCTCCATCTGCTCGAGAAGCCGTTGCTCCTCATCTGAGAGGGCCACTAGCCACCTCCCAAAGGGTCTCGTCGTACGCGTGCCGTCATGATACGCCTCTCACACGGAAGGAGGAGATTCGATCCGTTCGGATACTGAATTACCCACTGACGTGTGACTTTTGCACCACGCTTCGTCCTTGACTGGGCGATGTGGCTCCAGTTTAGGTTGCGCCGGTGGGTATGGGAAACCCATCTGCCATTTGCCGGACCGGCTCGCTCTTCGCTACCAACGGCGGGTGAGCACGGCTCTCTGAACTGCTCTCGGCCCGAATTTTCCGACCGCCGCATCGATTGCAAGATCGGCTTCTCGCCATCCTCGCTCTGGGTCGGTCAGCTGGGGTTGCCGATAGACACGATGCCGGTCAACGAGCTGTTCGACCCGAACTCCGACACGCCGGATCCGTGCGCGATCCACGCCGAGTCGCTCGTAGAGCTCGAGCGCCTGCGCGTAGATCTCGACCGTAACATCGGTAGGCGACGGAAGGGTGGCGGAGCGTGTCAGCTCGGTGAAGTCGGCGAATCGCACCGAGATGGTGACGGTGCGGCCCGCCATCTGCTGTTTCCGCATCCGGTGAGCCGTACGGTCTGCCATCCGAAGTAACTCGCGACGCACGGTATCGGGATCGTCGGTGTCCCGGCGGAAGGTCTCCTGCGAGCCGACGCTGTGCTCCGGCTCCTGTGGAGTGACGCGGCGACGGTCCCTTCCCCAGGCGAGCTCGCTGAGCATGCCGCCTGCATGCGGGCCGAAGGCTGGACGCAAGGAGCCTCTGGGCGTGTGGGCGAGGTCGCCGACAGTGTAGATGCCAAGTCGATGCAGCTTCTGCGCGGTCGCGGGGCCCACTCCCCACATCGCCTGCACAGGTAGCGGGTGCAGGAAAGCCGCGACGCCCTCCGGCAGGACCTCGATCAGTCCGTCCGGCTTTGCTGCCCGGGATGCCACCTTGGCGACGAACTTGGTTGGGCCAATACCGACCGAGCAGGTTATCTGCTGTTCGTCGGCCACGACCGCCCGCACGTACTCCCCGATCTGGGTCGGGCTACCGAACATCCGCACGGCACCGGTCAGGTCCAAGAAGGCCTCGTCGATCGACGCCGACTCGACGACAGAGGTGACTGACCGGAAGACTGCCACGATCGCCTTGGACACCGCTGTGTAACTGTCGAAGTCGGGAGCGACAAAGGTGGCATGCGGTGCCAGGCGCCGCGCCTCGGTCGAGGACATGCCGGACCGTACGCCACGGGCCCTCGCCTCGTACGTCGCCGATAGCACCACCCCTCGTGGGGAGCCGCCCACGATGACCGCCGTTCCTTGCAGCTCCGGGCGCCGACGCAGCTCAACGGAGGCGTAGAAGGCATCCATATCGACGTGCATCACAATGCGGGGCGGCATCTGCTCTTCCTATCGAACATGTGTTCGATACCAGAGTAGCCGCTTGACCGTTGGATTAGCTCGACGCCACGTCGATTGGACGTTCCAGCACTGCACTGAATCCAATCGCCCGCTCGACCAGGCGGAGAAAGGCCCTCGCATCCCTCACCAGGTCGTCCGCCTCGCGTGCACTGACGATCGAGGTCGCGCCCGCGCGGATGGCATCACGTCTGCCCTCGGTGGCTGCGAAAAACGCCGCCCACTCAGCGAGTTCGGGGGCAACCTCTGCCAACATCTGCCATGCATTACGCGGCCGCCCATGGACGCGGCCGGTACCGGGCGGCGCCCGATGCGTCAACACAATGGCCACCACGCGTAGCGCAGCAATGTGTGCGGCCAGGTACCGGTCGCTAGGCCGTCGCGCCAGCTCTGCTTCGGCAAGGGAGCTGCGTGCGCGCCGTAGGTCCTCGTTGCGGGCCATGAAGGTTCGTCCTCTGGTTGTTGTCGGATCGATGAGCAGACTCGACCGCAAAGTTTGATTGCTCGCACCGCTCGCTGGTTGGCGGCCCCGATGCAGGTGGGGGTCGAGGTCCATCCGCATCGAGGCAAGCCCGGGTGCGCGCCGCGAACACGCACTGTGTCGCCAGGCACTCGCAACGGCTCAACACCCAGCTTTTAGAATGCCTGTTCGAACGAAGACTAAGCTACACCTCACGACCGACAGTTCGTCAAGTGAATGTACGCCGCCGGACCCGCAAACCATGGACGACTCGTCGATGTACTGCAGAGCTCGTCTGGACAAGGCACCGACCAAAACACTGAGTGGCGTTGGCCGCCGGTTCCCTCGCGTAATGCCGCCGTCCGCAGCCTGCGCCTTGGCGGTGGTGGCTGCTCGCGCCTGTGGACGCTTTATGATCCAGCCCATGGCCGACAACTCGGATAGGACTGCACTAATCACGGGAGCGTCGTCTGGCATTGGCGAGGCAACCGCGCTGCAACTGGCGGAGCTTGGCTACACCGTCTATGCCGCTGCCCGGCGCGTCGATCTGATGACGGATCTGGCCGATCGCAGTGTTCGTACCAGGCCGGTCGACGTCACCGACGACGCGTCCATGGTGGCACTGGTCGAAACGATCATCGCCGATACCGGACGCATCGATGTGCTGGTCAACAACGCGGGCTACGGGCTGTACGGCGCATTGGAGGACGTGCCCATCGAGGAGGCCCGGCGTCAGTTCGAGGTGAACGTTTTCGGCCTGGCCCGGCTCACTCAGCTGGTGCTCCCCCAGATGCGAGCCCAACGCGACGGGTACATCGTGAACATCTCCTCCATGGGCGGCAAGATCTGGGAGCCGCTTGGCAGCTGGTACCACGCGAGCAAGTTCGCTGTCGAGGGGTTGAGTGACAGCCTGCGCGTCGAAGTGGCGGAGTTCGGAGTCAAGGTTGTGATCATCGAGCCGGGCACCATCCGAAGCGAGTGGTCCCAGATTGCAGCCGACACACTGGAAACAACCTCAGCGAACACTCCGTACGCCAGGCAGGCCAAGCTCGTCGGAGCCGGGCTTCGCGCAGCTGATCGCTTGCCGATCGCGGCCGGCCCCGAGGTGGTTGCAGAGGTCATCGCCAAAGCGGTGCAGGACCCCAAACCGCGTACCCGATACCCGGCCGGTGGCGGAGCTCGAGGCATTCTGCTGGCCGAGCGGATCCTGCCTGACCGCGGCTTCGACCGCTTGATCCAATTGGGTTACCGGCTCGCCGCCCGCTGATGTCGAAAGCTGTGCAGACCCAACACGGGTGTTTCCGCGTCAGCTTTCCCAACCCATGCTGAAGACCTCAAATGTGGCCGCCATGGGGACTCCGAAACTGGTTCCTGCCTGTCGGGCACCACTCTCCAAGAATTCGGCGGGATCGAAGGACTCCCATCCGAGCCCATCGATGTAGGCCTTGTGAGCGGCCAGTGAGGCGACTCCTCGTTCAAAGGTCTGGGTGGTCTCCACGGCATGTCTTCCGTCTGGTGAGAAAGCTGCCCACACCTGCCGCACGCCGCCCCAGCGCTCCAGTCCGTCCTCGATCTGTTCGTGAAACACCCAGCGATTGCCGGCGTCGCGTACGGCGTCCAAGGTCGCTCGCCCAGTGGCGATGTGATCGGCCTGGTTGAGGGCTTGCCCACCCCAGGTGTCGCGGAAGTTGTTTGTGATCACAATCTCAGGTTGATGCCGCCGCACGGCGGCGCAGATCGCTCGCCGCAAGGGGACTCCGTATTCCAGTACTCCGTCTGGCAGCCCCAAGAAGTCCACGGTGTCGACCCCGACGATCTTCGCGGACTCCACCTGCTCGGCTTCGCGTACCCGTCGCGCCTCGGCCGGGTCCATTCCATCAATGCCAGCCTCGCCGCTGGTCACCATGGCGTACACCACGGTCTTTCCCTGATCAGTCCAGCGAGCAATGGCTGCCGCCGTGCCGAACTCAAGATCATCTGGATGGGCGACGACACAGAGCGCAGTGGTCCACGACTCGTCAACAGGTTCGAGATCTGGCATGCGCCTTAGGCTACGGCTGCGAGACCGGCGGAATGCACTTCGCGTTAGTTAGCGACACTTCGCGTTAGACGCACTAACGCAAAGTGGGCCAAACGCGAAGTGCCCGGCGTCAGTTGACGCAAGCACCGCATCAACCTTTGACTGCGCCCATGGTGAAGCCGGCGATGAACCGGTCCAGAAAGAGGTTGAACACGAACGCAATCGGAAGGGCCACGAGGACGGTGGCTGCCTGAAGCGACTGCCAAAAGAAGATGTCACCACGTACGAGCTCTGTTGGTACGCCGGTACTGATCACCTTCTCGGCGGTAGGCG